>DATBGF010000024.1:0-8553 GCA_036558145.1 Acidimicrobiales bacterium | reverse complement strand
CGCTCGACGCGGCCCGCTGGCAGCCCGCTCCCGGCACGGCCCCGGCCCCGCTCACCGGGCTGGTCGGCCGCGAGCACGAGCGCAGCGTCGTCCTGCGACGCCTCGGCACCGCCCGGCTCGTCACCGTCGTCGGACCGGGCGGCGTGGGCAAGACCACGCTGGCGGTCGACGTGGGCGCCGCCGAGCTCGAGACCTATGCCGACGGCGTGGTGGTCGTGGACCTCGCCGGCGGAGGCGCCGACGCGGTGGACGCGACCATCGCCTCCGCGGTGGGCGCGCCCAGCCGCGCGGAGACCGCCTCCGGGGGCGACGGCGACGACCCGCTGGCCCCGGCGCTCGCCGCGCTGGCCCGGCGCCACGTGCTGGTCGTGCTGGACAACTGCGAGCACGTGGCCGAGGCCGCGGCCCGGGCCGTGCTGTCGCTGCTGCAGGCAGGGCCGGGCCTGCGGGTGCTGGCCACGAGCCAGGTGCCCCTGGGCGTGGCCGGAGAGGCGGTGGTGGTGCTGGGCCCGCTGGCGGTGCCGCCCGAAGGCGCCGAGCTGGAAGCCGTACGGCGCTCGCCGGCGGTCGAGCTGCTGGCCCGCCGCCTGGACGAGCTGGGCTGCCCGCTGGCCGGCGGGGCGGACTGGCGCCACGCGGCCACCATCGTGCGGGCCCTCGACGGCCTGCCGCTGGCCCTGGAGATCGTCGCCGCGTCGGCCCGGGTCGAGCCCCTGGGCAGCCTGGCCCGGCGCCTGGCCGCCGACTCTTCCGCCGTGCTGGCCGCCGACCCTCCCGTCGGAGCGGGCCGCCGCCGGCTGGGTACCGCCCTCGACGCCGCCGTGGCCCGCCTCGATCCCAGGGCCACCGACCTCTACGCGCTGGCGAGCCTCTTCCCCGCCGGCTTCGACACGGCCACGATCGCCGCGGTCTCCGGGCTCGACGAGAGCGACGCCCGGGCCGTGGTGGCCCGCCTGGTGGACGCGTCGCTGGTCGTGCTGGAGGACCCGCAGCGCACCCGGGGCCGGCTGCTGCAACCCGTGCGGGCCCACGCCGCGGCCCTGCTGGCGCCCGAGCGCCGTGCTGCGGCCGAGGACCGGCTCACCGAGTGGTGCCTGAGCCTGGGCGAGAGCCTCGACCGCAGCTTGCACACGCCGATGCAGGGCGACGTGATCGACCGCTTCGTCACCGAGCTGCCGCTGTTCCGCATGGTGCTGCGCCGCCTCCTGGACCGCGACGACCCGGGCGACCTCGCCACCGCGGCCCGGCTGTTCACCGTCCTGGCGCCGTGCTGGGGCGACTCGCCCGCCGGGCCGGAAGCCGCGGTGTGGGCCGACGAGCTGCTGGCGCGGTCCGGCGAGCTCGACGGCGGGCTGCGGGCCCGGCTGGAGGTGGCGAGCATCCACATCCAGTTCGCGTTCGAGCTGATGGCGTCGCGCTACGACCTCGCGGCCGAGGCGTGCCGGCTGGCCGAGGAGGCCGGGGACGTGTTCACCCTCGCGGCGGCCCGGCTGCAGATGGCGATCGGCCTCGGCTGGCGCGGCATCGACCTGGAGCGCGCCGAGGCCCTGCTGGCCGAGGCCCGCGCCGGGATGGTGGCGTGCGGGGACCTGCACTACGCCGCGGTGGTCAGGGAGTTCGAGGGCCTGCTCGCGCTGCGCCGCCTCGACCTCGCCGGCGGGATCGCCGGGCTGGAGGCGGCGGCGGCCGAGCACCGGGCGGTGGGCAGCCCGGGGGACGTGGCCCACGCTCTCACCTACATCGGCTTCGCCCGCCGGGCGACCGGCGACCTGACCGGCGCGCTGCGCGCCTACGACGAGGCCCGCCTGGTGATCTCGGGGACCCGGGTCGCGACCTGGTTGCGGGCCACGGTGGGATCGGGGCACGCGTCGCTGGCGCTGGGCGACGCGGCCGCGGCCGGCGAGGCGTTCCGCCTCGCGCACGACCGGGCCGTGGAGGTGGGCGACCACCGCATCGTCGGCACCGCGCTGGTCGGCCTGGCCACGCTGGCCCGGGGGATGAGCGACGACGAGCGGTGCGTCGCCCTGCTGCGGGCCGCGACCGACGAGGCGCTGGCGGGCGGCGACCCCACGGACGCGGTGACCGCGGCCGGGATGCTGGCCGAGATGCTGGCGGACCGGGGCGCGGACGACGAGGCCGCCGTCCTGCTGGGCGCGGCCGAGCTGGTGCGGGACGAGGTGGGGGTGCGGGTGGACTTCGGGCTCGCGTACGACGCCGGGCCGCTCCGGCGCACGCTGACCGACCGGCTCGGCGAGGAGCGCGTGGCCGCGTACGCCGCGGAAGGCCGGGCCATCGGGCTGGCCGCGCTGGTCCGCCGAGCCGCCGACCGGCTGCTGGTCGGTGGGGTCGGAGGGGAGCCCGGCCCCGGGCTGCGGCTGGTCGACGGCGGGGCAGAGATCACGCTCGGCCACGCTGCTCCGCTGGCAGCGCAACCCCATCGGTAGACCATGGGCGGTGTCCCGCCCTGGTCCGCACCGCCCATGTTCTACCGTTCGCCCCGCTGGGAGGGGCGGTGCAGAGAACCTAGAAGTCGCGCGCTGTCCTGTCACCGCCGCCGGGAGTCACCGTTAGGCGCGCGTTAGCGTCAACCTCGGACAGTAGGCGGGAGAGCACCGGCCGAGACAGTGCGTAGCGGTGGTAGGCAACCGCCATGGCGGCGTGGGTAGTCTTGGCCGACCGAAGAACCAGGCTTGCTGCGGGGCTTCGATGCCGGGGAGCCGACTGCCGTACCTGTGGAGGATCCACCCTGAGCGCTTCCCAACCGCCGCCACCTGATCGTCGGCGCGAGCGATACGACGCACAACGGGCGGCCCGAGAACGCTACGAGCGCGAGCGGGCCGGCGACCGCGAGCCGTCCGAGGATCCCGGCAACCCGCAGCTCTGGTCGCAGATCGGTGGCTGGCGCGGCGGTTCCGATCCCGACGGCGGCCCCTCGTCACCGTCCTCGCCGTCCTCCCCGCGCCGCGGCCCGGCGCCGTGGTCCGACCCGCGGGCGCGCGGTGGTGAGCCCCCTCGCGATCCCCGCAGCGGCGGATCGCGCAACCCCTCGGCCTGGTCCGAGCCGCCGCCCCGCGGCGGCCGGCCCGACCCCGGCGGCGGCTCCCGCAGCCGCGAGCCGCGAGCCGACCCCGGCGGCGGCTCCCGCAGCCCGTCGGCGTGGTCCGACCCGCCGCCCCGGCGCGATCCTCGCAGCGGCGGGTCCCGCAGTCCCTCGGCCTGGTCCGAGCCGCGCGACCCCCGCGATCCCGGCCGGCGCGGCGGTCCGGCGCGGGGCAAGCGCAGCTTCGACCTGCCGGTCGCGGGCCGTGCCCCCGCGGCGTCCCCGTGGGACGAGGACCTGTCCGACCCGAGCGAGCTGTCCACGTGGCGCCCCGCGCAGCCGCCGCCGCCCGCGCCGAGGCTGCGCGGCCCGGAGCCGCCGAGGGCGCCGGGGCGCGGCGAGCGCCGGCCCGACGGGCCCGGCACGCAGGTGCTGGACCGCGGCTGGCAGGAGGAGCCCCCGGCTGCGCCCCCGCTCTACCAGGGAGCGCCCGAGCCCGGCTACGACGACGAGTACGACTACGACGCCCCCGACGAGGGCGAGCCCGCCGAGCCGCGCCGCCGCGCCCGGGCCCGGAAGGCCGCACCCGTCCCGCAGGCCGCGCTGCCCTTCATGCCCGGGTTCGAGGGCCTGCGGGCGTTCGCGCTGCTGGGAGTGCTCGCCTTCCACTCCGGCCTGGAGATCGTGCGCGGCGGGTTCCTGGGCATCTCCAGCTTCTTCACCCTGTCCGGCTTCCTGCTGGGCGCCACGGTGCTGGCCGAGTGGGCCCAGGACGGCCGTCTGAGCCTCACCCGCCTGTGGGAGCGCCGGGCCCGCCGCATCCTTCCCCTGTTCGTGATGACGGTGGCGCTGGTCGTGGCCCTGCAGGTCACGCTGCGGGTGGGCGCCGGACCGGGGTTCCGGGGCGACGTCCTCGCCTCGCTGGCGCAGATCCTCAACTGGCGCTTCGCCTTCAGCGGCGACGGCTTCGCCAGCGTCCTCACCGACCCGTCGCCGGTCCAGCACCTGTGGCCGCTCGCGATCCTGGTCCAGCTCATCGTGATCGTGCCGCTGCTGTTCGTCGGCGTGATGCGGGTGACCAGGAAGCGCTGGCGGGCGGCCGGCCTCGTGTTCGCCATCGCCGCGGGCGTCTCGTTCTACCTGGCGTCCCGGACCGCCCGGGCGTCGGGCAACGACGGGCTCGCCTACTACAGCACCTACACCCGGGCCGGCGAGCTGCTGGTCGGCTTCGTGCTCGCCTACCTGGCGATGAGCCCGAGCGTGCGGCGCATGATCGAGACCCGCCAGGGCGTGACCGCCGTCCGCTTCGGCGCCCCCCTGGCGCTGGTGGCGCTGGCCGGGCTGTGGCACACGACCAGCCTCTACAGCACCAACCTGTTCGGCGGGGTCACGGTGGTCAACGCGCTGCTCACCGCCTGGGTCATCCTGGCCGTGACCACGCCGGGGCCCGCGACCGACGTGCTCGGCAGCCTGCCGCTGCGCACCCTGGGCAAGATCAGCTTCGCCGCCTACCTGCTCCACTGGCCGATCTTCCTGGCCATCGACGACAAGCGGCTCGACCTGCCCGCGCTGGCGCTCTTCGCGGTGCGGCTGGTGGTCACGCTGGCGGCGGGCGCCGCCGCGACCTACGCGGTGGAACGGCCGCTGCGCACCATGCGGCTGCCGCGGCCCCAGCTCGTCATGGGCCTGGGCGTGAGCATGGCCGTCGTGGCGGCGGGCGCCCTGGTCCTGCCGGAACAGCCCCCGGTCGGGGTCAGCCTGTCCATCGACGACGGCAGCGGGCCCGGCGACCTCGACGTGGTCGTGCCCTCGGGCGACGAGAAGGTGTCGGTGGCGCTGGTCGGCGGGTCGCTGGCCGGCTCCATGACCAGCGGCTTCGAGACCTGGAACCAGCAGAACCCGCGCGAGCAGGTCCGGGTGGCCACTCACGTGGCGACGGATTGCCCGCTGGGCGGCGCCGGACCGGTCCACCTCGCGGGCTCCACCGTCGGCGAGGACACCGCCTGCACCGGCTTCGCCCCCCGCCTGCCCCACCTGCTCGACGCGGCGGACGCCGACGTCGTGGTGGTCGTGCCGAGCGTCGCCGACCTCGGCGACCGGGAGATCGACCGCGAGTGGCGCCACCTCGGCGATCCCGCCTACGACGCGTGGCTGAAGGAGCGCCTGGCGGACCTGGACGCCACGCTGCGGTCCCATTCCCAGCGGGTGATCTGGGCCACGTCGCCCCACGTCCGGCTCGCGCCCAGCGACGGCGACGGCAACTGGACACAGGTCGAGGCCAACGATCCCGTCCGGGTCGACCGGCTCAACGAGCTGATCCGGGAGGTGGTCGGCCACCGCGACGGCGACACGGTCCTCGACCTGGACGCCTGGGCCCACACCCTGCCCCGCGGCGGCGAGTTCGGCGCCGACCACCGGGCCGAGGGCGGCGACCTCACCCCTGCCGGGGCGGACGCGGCCGCGGCCTGGCTCGTCCCCCAGCTGGCGGACGCCGGCGGCGACTGACGGCCGCCGCCCGTCCGCTCGCCGTGGGCCGCATCCGCTCCGACAGCACCATCGACGCCCCGCCCGCCGCGGTGTGGGCGAGGCTGGCCGACATCACCGACCACGTGTCGTGGATGGCGGACGCGGCCGAGATCCGCTTCACCGGCGAGCGCCGGGCGGGCGTCGGCACCACGTTCGAGTGCGACACCCGCGTCGGGCCGCTGCGCACCACCGACGTCATGGAGGTGACCGAGTGGCGCGACGGTGAGGCCATGGGCGTGCGCCACACCGGCCTGGTCACCGGCACCGGCCGCTTCCTCGTCGCCGCCGTACCCGGGGACCCGCACCGGGCCCGGCTGACCTGGGACGAGGACCTCGCCTTCCCGTGGTGGCTCGGCGGCCCGGTGGGCGCGTTCGTGGCCCGGCCGGTCCTGCGGGCCGTGTGGCGGCGCAACCTGCGCCGGTTCGCGGCCCTTGTCACCTCGCCGGCGGCGGAGCGCAGCCCGTGACCGCGGAGCCTCGGGCCACCCGGCCCCACATGCCGGGCTACGGCGTGGCGGGCCCCGACTCGGGCACCGGGCTGCTGCCCTGGTCGTGGGCGGTCGAGCGGCTGGCCGGGTCCCACGACTACTGGCTCGCCACCGCCGGCATCTCGGGGCAGCCGCACGTCATGCCGGTCTGGGGCGCCTGGCTCGACGGCGCGGTCTGGTTCAGCAGCGGGCTGCGGTCCCGCAAGGCGCGGGACCTGGCCGACCGGCCGGCGTGCACGCTGGCGACCGACGACGCCCAGCAGCCGGTGGTGGTGGAGGGCACGGCGTCCCGGGTGACCGAGGGCGAGGCGCTGCGGGCGTTCGCCGCCGCCATCGACGCCAAGTACGGCACGGACTACGGCGTCGAGTTCTACGACCCCGAGGTCAACGGCGTGTGGCGCGTGGTCCCGGTCTGGGCGTTCGGCCTGGTCCAGGACGACTTCACGGGCTCGCCCACCCGCTGGACCTTCGGCTAGGCCGTCACGCCACCGCGAGGCAGCCGGCGAACAGCGCGACGGCCAGGGCGGCGCACACGATCATGGGCAGGGGCGAGTTGCGGGGCAGCCGCGGCGTCCACCACCAGATGATGGCCCCGCCCGCCGCGCCCGCGAGCAGACCTCCGATGTGGCCCGCCCGGGAGATGCCCGGGATCGCGAACGTGAGGAAGATGTTGAGGACGAGGAGCGTGCCGATCCCGGTCGAGAACGGATCGATCCCCCGGGAGCGCAGGGCCACGAAGGCGGCCGCCATCAGCCCGAAGACCGCGCCCGACGCGCCCACTGTGGGCTCGTTCGGCGCGTAGAGCAGGACCGCGAACGAGCCGCCCAGCAGCGACAGGAAGTAGAGGGCGAGGAACGGGCCCTTGCGGATAGCCGGCTCCAGCATCATGCCCAGCAGGTACAGCAGGTACATGTTGAACCCGACGTGGATCAGGCCGATGTGCAGGAAGCCGGACGTGATCGGCCGCCACCAGTCCCCCGCCGCCACGGCGGGACCGAAGAGCGCACCCTTCCGGCCGAGCTCGCCGAGCTGGTCGCTCATGATGTCGAGCCGGCCGCTCGAGATGGTGTCGGCGATGAAGATGGCCAGGTTGGCGGCGATCAGGGCGTACGTGGCGACCGGCTTGGTGGCGAGCGCCCGGGCGGGGATCACCTTCTGCCGCCCGCTGCGGGCACACTCGGGACAGTGGAAGCCGACCGACGCCTGGTGCATGCACGCCGGGCAGATCGGCCGGTCGCAGCGCTGGCAGCGCACCCCGGCCCGGCGGTCACTGTGCCGGTAGCAGACCTGGGGAGGAGATTGAGGGACCGCGGCCACGGCGGCCGAATCTAGCGACACCGCCCCCGCGGACCACCTTTCGGGCCCCGCGGGCTGCTCGGGCGGCCTGTGCGGCCAGTTCGGCGGCGGCCTGGCGGCGCACCAACGCCGTTATTATAACGGCGACAACGTTATAATAACGGCACTTCGGGCATCAGCGGTTGCGGCAGGAGGCCAGCGGGTGCGGCCCGAGGGCCCGGCGGAGGCGGCCGACCGGGCGGGTCAGTGGGGGAGGTCGAGGGGGTGGGAGGAGACGCCCAGGCGCCGGGCCAGGGGGAGGAGGGCCTCGGCGGGCTGGCCGTCGGCTCGAAGGGCGTCGTGGAGGCGCTCCTGGGCGGCGTCGAGGTCGACATCGAGGGCCAGCTCGCGGGCCAGGGTCACCAGGGTGCTGGCCGCTTCCACCGTGCTGCGCTCGGGGCGGGCCGCGGCCTCGTCGACCGCTCGGGTGACGGCGTGCTCCAGGGTGGCGGCCGCCTTGGGCGACGCCAGGCGCACGCCCTCCTCGCGGGCTTCGCGGGCCAGGGCCCGCACCTCGCGGTAGGCGCCCGGGTCCCGGGACGTGACCGCCGCGGCCAGGGCGCCCTCCAGCCGGCGGGCCAGGGCCAGCTCCACCGGGCCCCGCAGCTCGGGGGCGAGGGGGGTGCCCGCCACCGCCAGGGCCGCGAGGGTGTCGTGGTGGTCGGAGCGGAGCTGGTCGTACGCCGCCACGAACCGGTCGGCCAGGGCCTGGGACGTCGCCCGCAGCAGATCCTCGCCCACCCCGGGCAGGGCGCTCTCCAGCCCGAACTCCCGGGGACCGAAGCGGTCGACGACCATGCGCAGCAGCCCGGTCACCCGGGTGCCGCGGCGGGTGTCGCCCACCAGGGTGGCGACGTCCTCGGCATCGCGCGAGCCGTCGGCCGCGGGGCGGACGGCGCCGAAGACCTCCAGCCCGCCCAGGTGGACCGCGGCGTAGGCCCATCGGGTGCGGCGCCGGGTACGGCGGTGGGTGATCGCCACCACGCCGGCGCACACCGCCACGCCGCCCCGGTCGACGGTCTCGTGCTGCTCGCGCTCCAGCTCGAAGCCGGCGATCCGCTCGGCCGCGGCGTCCCCGGCCAGCAGGTCCGTCAGGGCCAGGTGGGCCGCCACCCGGCCCGGGTCGACCCGCGACGGATCGACGTGGCGCTGCCACACCTCCCG
>DATBGF010000023.1:0-3331 GCA_036558145.1 Acidimicrobiales bacterium | reverse complement strand
ACCAGCGGGATCACCGCCAACCCGGTTGTCGGCAGGGTCTTCGACCGGCACGTCGCCGACGGCGGCACGGCCATTTTCGAGGAGACCGGCGAGCTGATCGGCTGCGAGTCGCACATGGCGGGACGTGCCGTCACCCCCGGGCTCGGGGCGCAGATCATGGCCAGGGTCGGCAAGGCCGCCGCCTACTACACGCAGATGGGCCACGGCAGCTTCTCGCCGGGTAACGCCGAAGGCGGGCTGACCACCCAGGAGGAGAAGTCGCTCGGCGCCTACGCCAAGTCGGGCTCGGGCCCGATCCACGGGGTCGTCACGCCCGCGCAGGTGCCGCCGACCCCCGGCCTGTACCTGCTCGACGTCGTGCCCGAGGGCGACCCGCGCTGGGGCTTCCCGAACATCAACGACAACGCCGAGATCGCCGAGCTGATCGCCTGCGGGTCCCACGTCATCCTGTTCACCACCGGACGGGGCTCGGTCGTGGGCTCGGCCATCTCCCCGGTCATCAAGGTCTGCGCCAACCCCGAGACCTACACCCGCATGCCCGAGGACATGGACGTCAACGCCGGGCGCGTGCTGACCGGCGAGGCCACCATCGACGAGGTCGCCACCGAGCTGCTGAACCTGGTCGTCGCCACGGCGGCGGGCCGCCAGACCGCGAGCGAGGCCCTCGGGCACCGGGAGTTCGTCCTGACCTACAAGTCGGCCGAGCCGGCCGGGCCCTCGTGCCTGCCGACCCTCCGGTGACAACCGGCTTCGAGCCGATGCGCGGCGATCCCGCGCGGGCGTGGCTCGCCACCGCGGCCGCGCGGGGCGCCGCCGTGCCCGCCTACGACCTCGCCGGCGTCCGCCCCACGGTCGTGCACATCGGGCCGGGGGTGTTCCACCGCGCCCACCAGGCCGTCTACGGCGACGACGTCCTGGCCACGGGCTCGGTGACCGGCGGCATCTGCGCCGTGTCCCTGCGCTCGGCCGACCTGCACCACGCCCTGGCCCGCCAGGGCCACCTGTACACGCTGCTCGAGCGCGGCGCCGGCGACGACCGGGCGCGACTGATCGGCTCCATCCGCGAGACGGTGGTGGCCGCCGGCGACCCGGAGCTGGCGCTCCGGCGCCTCACCGACCCCGCCATCCAGGTCGTCACCATCACCGTGACCGAGGCCGGGTACTGCTCGGCCGGGCCGTCCGGGCCCCTGGACACCGCGCGCCCGGAGATCACCCATGACATCGCGCACCCGGGCGTGCCCCGATCCCTGCCCGGCCTGCTGGTCGAGGCGCTGGCCAGGCGCCGCGCCGCCGGGACCGCCCCGCTGGCCATCGTCTCCTGCGACAACCTGCGGGCCAACGGCCCGGCGACCCGCCGCGTGGTCACCGAGCTTGCCGAGCACCGCGGCGGAGACCTGGCCTGCTGGATCCACGGCAGCGTCGCCTTCCCGTCGTCGATGGTCGACCGGATGGCCCCGGCGACCACCGAGGACGTCCGCACCCTGGCCGCCGAGCGCACCGGCATGGCCGACGCCTGGCCGGTCGTCACCGAGCGGTTCTCGCAGTGGGTGCTCGAGGACGTCTTCCCCGGCGGCCGGCCCCCCTGGGAGCGCGCCGGCGTCGAGCTGGTCGCCGACGTCGCCCCGTTCGAGCAGGCCAAGCTGCGGATCCTCAATGGGGCGCACTCGGCGCTGGCCTACCTCGGCCTGCTTGCCGGCCACACCACGATCGCCGACGCTGTCGAGGACCCGGTGCTGCGTCCGGTGGTCGAGGCGATGCTGCGCCACGAGGTCCTGCCGACCCTGACCCCGCCGCCCGGCCTGGACCTGCCCGCCTACGCCGCCTCGGTGCTGGGGCGCTTCGCCAACCGCCCCCTCGCCTCCGCCCCCGCCAAGGTCGCCGCCGACGGCTCGCAGAAGCTGCCGGTCCGGATCCTCGGCACGGTCGCCGACCGCCTCGCCGCCGGTGCCGGGGTCGAGCGGCTCGCCCTGGTTGTGGCCGCCTGGGCCGCCTGCGTCCTCGGACCGCGATCCGGCGAGTTCGGGGTATGCGACCCCGAGCTCGACCGGCTCCTCGGGTCGCCCCGCCCGACCGTCACCGACGCCGCGGCGGCGGTCGACCGCCTCCTCGGGCTCGACGCCGTCTTCGGCCCCCTGGGCCGGACGCCGGCGTTCGCCGAAGCCGTCGGCGGCCACGCCGCCGTCCTGTGGCGCGACGGCGCCCACGCCGCCGTCGCGGCCTGCCGCTGAGCCGGAGCTACGGCCCTGGTGAGCTCCGTCAGACGTGAGGTGCCCGGGGCGCCTATGTCGCCGACCACGTGGCCCGATCACCCAGCGACTCTCCGTGACCAGCAACCCCGCCCCGCAGACCAATGTCGAGCGGCCCGCATTCGGTCCTGCGAGGAGAGCAGAGACTCCGGGTGACAACGAGTTCTGGAAACGTGTCCTTGGCATGATTGCCAAGGAGCATGCTGGCTCCGGGGAGGTCCCTATGAAGCTTGCGCCGGGCATTCACCGCATCGGTGACCAGAGCATGGTCAACGCCTACCTGCTCGAGGACGCCGGCGAGGTGACGATCATCGACGCCGGCGTGCCCGGCTACTACCGGGACATCCCCCAGGAGCTGGCGGCGATGGGGCGGTCGGTCGCCGATGTCCGCGCCCTGCTCCTGACCCATGGGCACACCGACCACATCGGCTTTGCCGAGCGGCTCCGCCGTGAGCACCACATCCCGGTGTCGGTGCACGCCGACGACGCCGCCCTGGCCCGGGGCGAGGTCCCCAACCCGGCCAAGGGGTACGGCCCGATCAAGCTCGGCCCGCTGCTGGGGTTCCTGTGGTTCACGCTCCGGCGGGGTGGGCTGCGGGTTCCGAAGCTGCAGGAGGTCGCGACCTTCGGCGATGGAGCGACCCTTGACGTGCCGGGCAGCCCGCGGGTCATCTTGACCCCCGGCCACACACCGGGCAGCGCCGTGCTCCACGTCGCCTCCCGCGAGGTGCTGTTCGTCGGCGACGCCCTGGCGACCTACGCGGTCACCACGGGTGCCTCGGGCCCGCAGGTGGCGCCCTTCACCGCCGATGCCGCCCAGGCGGTGGCGTCCCTGGCCCGGCTCGAAGACGTCAGCGCCGAGCTGGTGCTCCCCGGGCATGGCGATCCCTGGACCGGCGGCGTCCAGGCGGCCGTCCAGCAGGTACGCCGCGGTGCCGCACCCCGTGACTGACTCCGCCTTGGTGAGAGCTTCCACGTACCACCACCCGGTCTGAGAACCACGCCCTGGCCCGGTGCCCGATACTGGGTGGCATGGATCTTCCGGTGATGCCGCCGGTGGCGCCGATGCTGGCCAAGCCGGTCGG
>DATBGF010000022.1:0-6975 GCA_036558145.1 Acidimicrobiales bacterium | reverse complement strand
CCTCGTCCGGCCGCTCCAGCGGGAGCATGTGGCCGGCGTGGGGCAGCTCGACGAGCCGGGCGCCCGGGGCGTGGTCGACGATGGCGCGGGTCAGGCGGTTGACGATCATCCGGTCCTTGCGGCCGAGGACCACGGTCGCCGGGGTCTGCACCTCGCGCAGCGGGTGGCGCAGGTCCATCTCCGACATCGCCTCGGCGCAGTCGCGGCGGACGCCGGCCGGCGTGGCGACGAACAGGGCGCGGGTGGCCTCGACGTGCGCCTTCGCCGGGGACCGGCCGAACGTGCGCCGGACGAACATGCGGCCCAGCCGGGGGTGCACCATCAGCCGGTTGACGGTCTCACGCCACAGCACGACGCGCCAGAAGCGGTCCCGGCCCCCGCCGGCGAGGCCGTGGGCGGCGGTGGCCACCAGCACCAGGCCTTGGATCCGCTCCTTGGCCAGCAGGGGATGCCGGCAGGCGCACGCCATCACGCTCATCCCGCCCATGGAGTGCCCGGCGAGCACCGCGTCGTGCAGGTCGAACTGCTCGACCACGGTGGCCAGGTCGTCGCCCAGCCGGTCGATCGAGATCGGGTCCGCGCCCACGGTGGAGGCGCCGTGGCCCCGCTGGTCGTAGAGGACCACCCGGTGCCCGGCCGCCACCAGCCGGCGGGCCACCGGCCCCCAGACCGCCCGGCTGCCGGTCCAGCAGTGGGCCAGCACCACCGGCGGGAGGGCCTCGCCGGGCGGCGGTCCCGCGACCGTCACCGCCAGGCGGGCGCCGTCGTCGGCGGTCACGATCCCGTCGGCGCCCCGGGGCAGCGTGAGGTCGCCGCCTGCGGTCATCGCCGATCTCCCCGTTCCCGTGACCATCGTCAGATGCCCTGGCGGGCGATGCGCTGGTGGGCGCGCAGCGGCAGCACCCGGTGGGCGAACCAGCCGAGCTTGGCCTCGAAGCCGGACAGCACCAGGGGCTTGTCCACCCGGATGGCCATGACCACGTCCCGGGCGACCAGCTCGGGCGAGTGGCCGTGGGCGAACACCCGGGCCGTGCGCTCGGCCGCGCCCGCCGCTTCGTCCTCGTCGGCGTTGACGAAGCGGGTGGACTCCAGGATCGGCGTGTTGATCACCCCGGGGCAGGCGACCGTGACCCCGACCCCGGTCCCGGCCCAGTCGGCCCGCAGGCACTGCGAGAACGCCAGGACCGCGGCCTTGGTGGTGACGTAGGCGGCCTCGGTCGCCCGGGGCGTGTAGCCCAGCGCCGAGGCGACGTTCACGACCTGGCCCCGGCCGCGGGCCAGCAGGCCGGGCCCGAAGGCGTGGCAGCAGTGGACGATGCCGTCGAGGTTGACGGCCCGGATCCAGCGCCAGTCGTCGATCGTCATGTCGGCGAACCGCCCGGTCATGCCCACCCCGGCGTTGTTCACGAGGACGTCGATCCCGCCGCGGTCGGACTCGACGTGCGCGGCCAGCGCCCGCACGGCCTCGACGTCGGTGACGTCGCAGGTCAGGTGGTGGGCCTCCGGGCCCACCTCGGTGCAGGCCAGCGCGGTCTTCTCGGCCGTCTCGGGGTGCTGGTCGACGGCGAGGACGTGGCTCCCCTTGCGCGCGAGCTCCAGCGCGATGGCCCGGCCGATGCCGCTGCCAGCCCCTGTCACGAGGGCGGTCGCCCCGGACAGGTCGAAATCGCGCCTTCCCATGTGCGCGGCCCCCCGTGTTGAGCGTTGTTCAACAATCATTTCACACTTTGTTGACTCCACGTCAATAGGATTGTGGGGTGGCTAACTCCCCCCGAACCCGGTTGGACCCCGAGGCGCGCCGGGCCCAGCTGGTCGCGCTGGGGCTGAAGATGCTCAGCACCCGGCCGCTCGACAAGGTGGCGATCGACGACATCGCAGCGGAGGCCGGCATCAGCCGGGGCCTGCTGTTCCACTACTTCCCCACCAAGCGCGACTACCACGTGGCCGTGGCCCGGGCCGCGGCCCAGGACCTGCTCGACCGCACGGACACCCTGATCGGCTCGTCGCTGGGCCAGCGGCTGCGCGCCAACGTCGAGGCGTTCGTCGACCACCTGACCGAGAACCGGGACGCCTACGTGGCCTTCATCCGGGGCTCGGCCGGCGGCGACCCCGACCTGCTGGCGGTCTACGAGGACACCCGCACCGCCTTCACCGACCGGGTCCTGACCGGCCTGGGGCTGGCGCACCGGGACGAGCCCCGCCTGCGCCCCGCGGTGCGGGGCTGGGTGGCCTTCACCGAGGAGGTCACGGTCGACTGGCTCTCCCGCGGCCAGGACGGCCTCGACCGCGACGAGCTGGTCGACCTCATCGACGACGCCCTCGTGGCCCTGGTCACCCTGGCCACCGGCACGGCGCCGGACCTCGGCTAGCTCGGCTGCTCGCCCGCCTTCTGGCGCCGGGTGCGGGGCGCGAGCGGGACGACCTCGGCGGGGGTGTCCCGGGACTCCTCGCCGGGGCGCTCCAGGCCCGCGCCCGACAGGCCGGACCAGAGCAGCTGGGTGAGGTAGTTGACGAGGTCGTCCTTGGACATGGTGCGCCGCTCGAGCCACCAGCCCGCGCCGGCGAACGTCATGCCCACGATGGCGAAGGCCCACGGCTCGGCCGCGCCCGAGTCGGCCCCGGCCCGGCGCAGCGCGGTGCCGAGCGAGATCGCGATGGCGTTGGAGATGCCCGACGCCGTCCGGCCCGGGGTGCGGCTCGGCCGGTGGTGCATGACCGACTGGATGAGGAAGCGGTAGAGCTCGGGCTCGTCCTCGATGAACGTGCAGAACGCGGAGATGGTCGAGCGCACCACCTCGCGGGGCGAGCGGTGGGTCGACAGCTCCTTCAGGATGGCGCTGTTCATCCGGGCGGCGACCCGCTCGGACAGCGCGGTCACCAGCCCGGCCTTGTCGCCGAAGTGCGAGTAGAGGATCGGCTTGGTGATGCCGGCCTCGGCCGCCAGCTCGTCCATCGAGGCCTGCGGACCGATGCGGCGGATCGCCCGCTCGGCCGCGTCCAGCAGCTCGGCCCGGCGCTCGTCCGGATCGCGCCGCGGCCCCCGCGGCCGCCCCGGCCGGTGGGCCGTCGCCCTCTCTGGCGGATCAGCGCTGGTCATCGCAGGGAAAGTTACTCCCCGCCGCCCTCGCTCACGGTCTGGGCGGACGCCACCACCTCGATGAGCTCGTCGCCGTAGGCGGCGAGCTTGGTCGGGCCGATGCCGGGGCAGGCGGCCAGCTCCCGGGTGCTGGACGGCCGGCGCTCGGCGATGCCCATCAGGTGGCGGTCGCTGAGGACGATGAAGGCGGCCACGCCGTCGGCCTTGCTCCGCTCCTTGCGCCAGGCCCGCAGCGACGCCTCGACCTGCGCCACCTCGGGGCTGGACGCCTCCGGCACGGGCGCCCGCGGCCCCCGCGGCCCCGGCCCCCGGCCCCGCCCTCCGGCGCCCTCGGTCCTGCGGCTGCCCCCGGCGCCCTGGCTCCCGGCTGCCCCGCCTCCGGGCCGGTCCATCCAGCCGGCCGAGGTTCGGCCACTCGCCTCGGCGGCCCAGATCTCGTCGGCTTCGGCCACCGCGCGCATGCGGGCCTCGGCCTCGGCCAGCTCCTCGGGCGTGATCTCGCGGTCGAGCTCGGACAGGAACGGGGATGGTCGGGTGGCGTCGGCCAGGACCGCGACCCGGTCGATGCCGCGGGTGATGGCGACGTGGAACACCCGCCGCTCCTCCTCCTGCGCGGCCTGGCCCTGGGCCAGGCGGTGGGGCATCAGCCCGTCGCTGGCGGCGAAGAGCACCACGCGGGCCCACTCCCGGCCCTTCACCCGGTGGATGGTCGACAGGGTCACGCCGGCGTCGTCGCCCGGCCGGGTGAGCACCGAGCGCAGCCAGGGCTCCAGGCCCGCGGGGTCGGGGTGGAGGTCGGCCACCTGCAGCAGCGCGTCGAGGTCGTCGCGGTGGGACTGGCCCTCGCCCCCGCCCGACGCGTCGAGCAGGTCCACCGCCCGGCCCAGGCCCACGCCGTCGCGGACGTACTCCAGGATCGACCGGCTCGTCCCGCCCCCGGCCATCGCCGCCAGGCCGCGCAGGTCGGCCGCCAGGTCGACGAGCTTGGCCGAGACCTTCACGTCGTCGATGCGCTCGGCCGCCCGCTCCACGTCCTCGATCGAGCGGCAGCGGCCCAGCCACTTGTCGATCCAGCGGGGCAGGCCCCGGGACGGGCGGCGGTGGACCTCCTCCAGGTCCTCGGGCCGGATGCGGTCGGGCTCGGCCGCGATCCGCAGGTAGGCGAGGGCGGCCCGCAGGCCGGTGCGGCTGAGCACGTCGGCGTGCAGGATCGAGGACACGGGCACGCCCGCCTCCGCCAGCGCCACGTGCGGGCCGAGCAGCGACGATCCCACCCGGGTGAGGACGGCCACGCCGGCGGGCGTGACCCCGGGATCGTCCAGCCACCCCTGCACGACGGTGACCACCGCGGCCGCGCCCGCCTCCGGGGCGTGGCGCTCGATCGTCAGCCGGTCGGCCTCGCCGGGAGCGTCGGGCGCCGGGCGGATCTGCTTGGGGACCCGCACCCGGTTGTGGCTCAGCAGGCAGCGGGCCGCGTCGACGACCACGGCCGGGCAGCGGTAGTTGACCTCCAGGGCGTGCTCACCAGCCCCCGGGAAGTAGGAGCCGAACTCGGTGAGAAAGCGGGGTGAAGCCCCGGCGTGGCCGTAGATCACCTGGTCGTCGTCGCCCACGCCGAACACGTCGAACGCAGGCGCGGCCAGGAGCCGGACGAGCAGGACGTGGGCCGGCGTCAGGTCCTGGAACTCGTCGACCAGCATGTGACGGTGGCGGGCCTGCTGGGCCCGGCGGAACGGCCCGTCCCGCAGCAGGAGCTCGATGGCCTGCAGGACCTGCTCGTCGAAGTCGATGACCCCGCGGCGGGCGAGCGCCTCCCGGTAGGCGGGGAACGCCTCCGCCAGCCCGGGCACGTCACCTTCCCGATCGTCCTCGACCTGTTGCGGGTCGCGCAGGCCCAGGCGCACCGTGGCGAGCGCTTCGATGTAGGGAGCGAGCGGGTCGGTGTTCAGGCGGCGGGCACCCCGGGGCACCAGCGGCTCCAGCAGCCGGCGCACGTCGCGCACGTCCAGGACCTCCGGGCGGCGCCCCAGGCCCGCGGCCACGATCTCGTAGCCGAGGGCGTTGAGCGTGAGGATGCGGCCCCCGACGCCTGCCGTGCGGTCCACCATCTCCTCGCGGGCCTTGCGGTTGTAGGCGACCGCCACGACCGATCCGGGCTCGTAGCCGCGGTCGAGCACCAGGTGGCGCAGGCGCTCGGTGAGCACCCGGGTCTTGCCCGAGCCCGCGGGGGCGATGACGCGGGCCGGCCCGGAGCCGTGGGTGACGGCGGCCCACTGGTCGGGAGCCAGCTCGGACGCCGGCGCGCGGGGCGGAGGGACCGGGGCCAGCCGGCCTGCGTCGACCGACTCGGCGTGGACCAGCGACATGCCGTCGACGTCGGCCAGCGGGCCACGAGGGCCGCCGTCGACCCAGGCCAGGGTGCCGTCGGGCAGCAGGATGTCACCCGGGGTGCCGGGCGCGGCCTCGACCGCGCCGAGGCGGACGGCCTTGCGGGCCCACCACCACACCGGGTCGCCCCCGCCGCGGGCGTCGTAGGTGTTGGCCCACACCAGGAAGTGCAGCCGGTCGTGCTGCGGCGTGAACTCGGGGTCGGGCAGGCCGTAGGACCCGAACGCGTCGTCGCACGAGCGGGGGGCCCGGAACAGACCGGGGTCCACGGCCAGCTCGACCACCACCGGCGTGCGGGTCGCCCAGGCCTCGTGGAGGCGGTCCACGGCGTTCGCCGGGTCGGCCAGCGTCGCCTCGTCGATGCGCACCACCGGCGCGCCCGACCACGCCGGCGGCACCGGTTCGCCGGCCGCCACGATGACGCCGCGCCCGAGGGCACGGGGGCCGGGAACGGTCACGGGCCGCACCCTACCGGCGGCCTGTGACAGTCAGGAGCGAAGCTCAGTCCGAGGGCACGGGCTGGGGCGGGATGTCGATGTCGTAGCCGTTGGCGATCGCGGTGCCGCGGTACTCGTTGATCTCGGTCGCCTGGTTGCGCGCTATGCGCTGGGCCAGGGCCCGGACGTCGGGGTCGTGGACCAGGCCGGCGGCCGCCTCGGCCATGTGGATGCCGCCGCGGTGGTGCTCGGCCATCCGGTCGAGGAACAGGGCGTCGAGGTCGGCCCCGCGGGCCTCGCTGATCTCGTCCATCTGCTCCTTGGTGAGCAGGCCCGGCATCTGGTCGACGGGCACGGGCATGTCCATCCACGCCATGGCCTGGTCGGAGCGGTCGGCCTGGGTGAAGCCCCAGTTCCGCAGCATCTGGGTCATGACGCCGATCTCGTAGTTCTGGAACACGAGCACGTCCGACGCGAAGCTCCGGACCGTCGGGTCCGAGCCGTAGGCCGACTCCAGCAGTGCGACCTCGACGGCCTGCTGGTGGTGGGTGAGCATGTCCTGGAGGAAGCCGACGTCGGCGGAGTCCGCCGCGGGCGGGTTGTCGCGGTTGACGAACACCCCGACGGCGAAGCCCAGGAAGGCCACGGCCACCGCCAGCACCGCCACCTTGGCCCAGGACAGGCCGCCGGGCGCGCCCTCGTCCAGGTCGGTCTCGATCTCGGCGTCGGGGTCCTCGGCGTCGCCCCCACCGCCGGCCTCGACATCAGGCTCGACTGCGGGCTCGACGTCAGCGTCCATCGACCCCCATGGTTCAACCCGAGCGCTCGTAGCGCCAACCCGAGGGGTCCATGCTCAGGCGGTGGCGGGGACCGGGGGCGTGGAGCTCGCCCTTGGCGTAGCCCGCGTCCGGGTCCCACAGCGTGACGAGCACCCCGTCCTCGATCACCACCCGGGTCTTGAACCGCTCGACCTCGACCGCCGCCGCGGCCTCGACCGCCGCGGTCGCGCTGTCGACCACGGCGCCCGCCTCGGTTAGGTGCCGCAGCGTGAGC
>DATBGF010000021.1:0-3782 GCA_036558145.1 Acidimicrobiales bacterium | reverse complement strand
GGTGGTCCGCCAGGCGGCGACGAGGTGGTCCACCAGGCACAGGGTCTCGGTGGCCACCGGGACGGGGGCGCCCTCCGCCAGGTTCAGCCGGCTGATGTCGCTGGTGGGCCGGAACCGGGTCCACAGCCGGTCGAGGTCGGCCAGCCTCCGGGCGGCGAGGTCGAGGAGGTGGGCCCGGCCGCCCACCACCGTCACCTCCGCCGTGCTGCCCATGACGTGCAGCCGGGCGTGGTGGACGCCGGCGCCGGCGGGCTCAGCGGGATCCATGGGTCGTCGCATCGGGTCGGGTGGTCGTGGTCGCGAACGGGGCGGGGGTGGCCGGCCGCACGCCGGGCGGAGCCGCCGCGGGCTGCGGGCCGACGACCAGCGCCGCGGTGATCCCGATCACGGCCGCGGCCGACAGGCCGGCGGTGAGGATCCGGGCGCCTCGGGCGGGGTGCGGGCGCCGGCGGTCAGTCATCGTCCTCGTCCAGGTCGTCGCCGGCCACCGCCCGGCCAGCGGTGGTGGTCTCCTCGTGGGCGACGACGTGGATGCCGCCGCCCGCGCGCGCGGCGCTCACGACGATCGCGGGCCCCGCGGCGGGCTGGAACGCCACCACGACGGTGCCGGCCGGCGCCGGCCGTTGCCGGGCCTGCCAGCCGGAGGCAGGCTGGGCCCGCACCAGATGGAGGCCGCCGGTCTCGTCGAGCGTCAGCGAGCCGGCGTTGCCGACCGCGACGGTCTGCGGGCCCTCGACCGCGCTGGGCGCCCCGGTCCCGACGGTGCTCGCACTGGCCGCCCCGTCGGGGCCGGCGAGCACCCGGAAGTTGGCGGCGGCCGCCAGCGCGCCGGCGACGAGGACGGCGGCGAGCGACAACCCGGTGGCGAGGGTGGGCCTCATCGCTTGACACCGTAAGGAGGGGCCTTCCAGCCCCCGGCCCCGCGACATCCAAGAGACGTCCAAGATCCGGCGCTTTCCCGGCAGACGGCCCCGTCGATGCCGGATCGCCGCGACGTTGGCGGAATGATTGCGGCGTGCACATCCTGGTCGTGGAGGACGACGCGGCCATCTCGACCTCCCTGGTCGACGGGCTCGGCGACGCCGGGTTCGACGCGACCGCGGTGGGGACCGGCCGCGAGGCGCTGGCCGCGGGCGACTTCGACCTCGTCCTGCTCGACCTGGGCCTGCCGGACATGGACGGCCTCGACGTCTGCCGGGCCCTGCGCGCCGCCTCGGACGTGCCGATCATCGTGCTCACCGCCCGCTCGGACGAGCTCGACCGGGTGCTCGGCCTGGAGCTGGGGGCCGACGACTACGTCGTCAAGCCGTTCGGCTTCCGTGAGCTGGTGGCCCGGATCCGGGCGGTCAGCCGCCGGCGCAGCCCGGGCGCGGCACCGGCCCCGCCCGGGGCGCAGCTGGAGGCCGGCCCGCTGCGCATCGACGTGCGGGGCCACCGGGCCTGGCTGGCGGGCGAGGAGATCGCGCTGACGGCCAAGGAGTTCGACCTGCTGGCCTACCTGGCGGCCGAGCCCGGGGTCGTCCACCGGCGCGGCGACATCCTCGAGCACGTGTGGGACGCGCACTGGTACGGCCCCACCAAGACCGTCGACGCCCACGTGGCGTCCGTGCGCCGCAAGCTGGGCGATCCCCGCTGGATCGAGGCGGTGCGCGGGGTCGGCTTCCGCCTGGAGGTGCCGGAGTGAGGTGGCGCCTGGCGGCCGCCATGGTCGGGATCGTGGCGCTGGTGCTGGTCGTCCAGGACGTGCCGCTCGCCTTCCACCTCGAACGGGTCGAGCGTGACCGCCTGGTGACCGGGCTGGAGCGCGACGCCTACGTCCTCGCGGGCAACGCCGAGGACGCCCTGGAGGGCAGCACGACCGCGGAGCAGGCCGGCCTCGACGACGTGGTGGCGAGCTACCGGGCCCGGACCGGGGCGACGGCGGTCATCACCGACGACACCGGCAAGGCCATCGCCGTCAGCGGCCCGGGGGCGGTGGGCGAGTCCTTCGCCAACCGGCCCGAGATCGCCAGCGCGCTGGCCGGCAACTTCGAGTCCGGGGAGCGGGAGTCGCGCACGCTGGGCCAGCCGCTCGTCTACGTGGCGCTGCCGGTCCGGTCCGGCGACTCGGTGCTCGGCACGGTGCGCCTCGCCTACCCGGCCAGCGAGATCGACCACAGGGTCGCGAGCCGGCTGCGGACGCTGGTGGTGGCCGTCGTGGTGTCGCTGGCCGCGGCGCTGGTCGTGGCCGTGGCGGTGGCGGCCACGATCGCCCGCCCGCTGCGCCGGCTGCGCACGGCCACCGACTCGCTGGCCGCGGGTGACCTGGCCTCCCGGGCCTCGACCGACAGCGGGCCGCCCGAGGTGAGGGCGCTGGCGACGTCGTTCGACACCATGGCCGGCCGGATCGAGCACATGGTCGCGGCCCAGCGCGCCTTCGCCGGCGACGCCTCCCACCAGTTGCGCACCCCGCTCACCGCGCTGCGCCTGCGGATCGAGCAGGCCGCGGCGCTCGTGGAGGAGGACCCGGCGGCCGCCCGGCGCCGGCTGGAGGCGGCCGCGGGCGAGATCGACCGCCTGGCCCGCCTGACCGAC
Source organism: Acidimicrobiales bacterium (assembly GCA_036558145.1). Lineage (GTDB taxonomy): Bacteria > Actinomycetota > Acidimicrobiia > Acidimicrobiales > VFJN01 > ZC4RG19. The sequence goes on along the minus strand of DATBGF010000021.1, from coordinate 1,208 downwards.
GGGCTGCTCACGCTGGCGCGGGCCGACGCCGAGGCCAGCGTGGTCACGGTCGACCTGGCGGCCACGGCCCGCGACCGGGCCGACGAGTGGCGCCCGCTGGCCGACGAGGGCGGGGTCTTGCTCGTGGTCGAGGCGCCGGGCTCGGCCCCGGTCCTGGCGGTGGCGGGCGCTGTCGAGCAGATCGTGGACAACTACGTCGACAACGCGCTCGACGTGGCCCCGGCGGGGTCGACGCTGCGGATCGGCGTCGTGCCCGACCGCAGCGGCGTGGCGCTCCACGTCGTGGACGAGGGGCCGGGCCTGAGCGACGAGCAGCGGGCCCGCGCCTTCGACCGCTTCTGGCAGGCCGGCAGCGGCCGCGAGGGCACGGGCCTGGGGCTGGCCATCATCAACCGGCTGGCCACGGCCAGCGGGGCCCAGGTCGAGCTGCGCCGGGCCGGGAGCGGGGGGATCGACGCGGTCGCGACCTTCCGCGCCGCCCCGGCGCCGGCCGGTGCCGGCTCCGCCGCAGGCCGGGCTCCGGCGCGGTCCGCCTCCGGTCCGGCTGGGTGACGCCCGGCCGGCTCAGTCGCCGGGCTTGCGGGTCAGCTCGATCGGGACGTACTCGGGGTCGCTCTCGTCCCGCATGCTGAAGCGCCACTTGCAGCACACGTCGCCCGGGTCCCGGCGGGGCGGTATGGCCAGGATGTCGACCTTCATGTTCGGGTTGTAGAGCTTGGTCGTCACGATCATGGACTTCGGGCAGGTGGAGTGGCAGTTCTTCTCGAGGATGTCGGGCCGGCCCATCTGCTCCCACTGGTCGGCGGCGACGCAGCGGTTGAAGGTCATGATCCCGACGTCGGGCTCGGGCATCTCGAAGGAGAGGTCGAACGCCTTGCCCGGCAGGGCCGTGGCGTCGACCTGGAGGTCCTTCATCCAGTCGGCCACGGTGTTGCCGGTGATGCCCAGGTACTCGGCCTTGAGCTTCTTGACCCCGGGCAGCACGACGTCGCCCCAGAGCTGGTACTGGATGTCGAACATGGTGTCGAGCCCGTCGCGCAGGATGACCTGCGTGGCCCAGGCCTCGATGCACTGCAGCAGGTACTCGTGGCTCCCGAGGAACCAGGTGACCAGCTGGGTCTTGGTGAGCTCGCCCGTGTCCGGGCCGGGCGTGAACAGCCCGGTGTAGACGACCCGGGTCGAGGCCCGGTCGGCCTCGGCGACCCGCT
>DATBGF010000020.1:0-7226 GCA_036558145.1 Acidimicrobiales bacterium | reverse complement strand
GAAGCGCACGACGATCGACTCGCGGGCGCCCGCGATGCCGTCCACGAGCAGCGCGACGAGCTCGCTCACCGCGATGCGGAGGTCCTCGGTGTCGTCGATGCTGAGGCCGGCGTCGGCCGCGACGCCGGCGGCGAAGATGCGGGCGAGGCGGGCCGAACCGGGCTCTGCGGGCGCGGTCAACTGGACGGAAGGGCGGGTGTCCTCGGACATCTGTGGCTCGCGTGGACGGCGGTACGTGCGCTGCTGACACTACGGCCCGTTGCAAGCAAGTCGCCATCGGGTGTTTGTGGAATGCCCCAGGAGGGTACGGCGCACCCGATGGATGTGCGAATGAGCACACAGTTTCGGCGCGAGCGCGCCGCCGTTCCATCAGCTCGCGCGTTCGTGCGCCGTGCGCTGTCCGGGACTGGCGTACCGTGCGGCCTGCTCGATCCCCTCGTGCTGGCCGTCGCCGAGGCGTGCAACAACGCCATCCTCCACGCCGGCGGCGAGGCCTTCGGGGTGACCATCACGATCGAGGGCGGGCACTGCATCATCGTCGTGTCCGACACAGGCGAGGGGTTCGTGCCCCCGCTGCTGGCGGAGATGCCCGCGCCCGACGCGCCCGGCCACCGCGGCCTCGCACTGATGCAGGCGTTGGTGGACCGGGTCGAGGTCCAGAGCAGCGAGGCGGGCACCACCGTGGTGCTGGCCCACTCGCTCGGACCGGCCCTTCCCAGCCTCAGCACCAACGGCGGCGGCATCCGGGCCTCACGCTAGGCACGGGCCAGGGGTCAGCCCGCGCCCACCTTCGGCAACCACGCGGCGCGCCCGGCCTCGTAGGCGTCGATGGCGCCGGCGTCACGCAGCGTGATGCCGACGTCGTCGAGCCCTTCCAGGAAGCGCTCACGGGTGGCGTCGTCGAGCGGGAAGTCGCACTCGATGCCCGCGGCCGGCGCGGACAGGGTGCGCCGCTCGACGTCGATGGTGATCTCCAGCGACGGGTCGGCCTCGATCGCCCGCAGCAGCGCCTCGCCGACCTCGGCAGGCACCAGCACCGGCACCAGTCCGTTCTTGGTGGCGTTGTTGCGGAAGATGTCGCCGAAGCGCGGGCTGACCACGGCGGCGAAGCCGTAGTCCATGATCGCCCACACTGCGTGCTCGCGGGACGAGCCGGTCCCGAAGTTGGGCCCACCGACGAGGATGCTGGCGCCGGCGTAGGCCTCGTCGTTGAGGACGAAGTCGCGGTCGTCGCGCCAGGTGGCGAACAGCCCGCGGCCGAAGCCCGTGCGCTCGACGCGCTTGAGCCACTCGGCGGGGATGATCTGGTCGGTGTCGACGTCGGAGCGGTCGAGTGGGACCGCGGTGCCCTGGACGATGCGGACGGGGTTCATCTCGGCTCCTATTACGACAGGTCGGCCGGCGTGGCGAAGGTGCCGGCGATGGCGGTGGCGGCGGCGACGGCGGGGGACACGAGGTGGGTGCGCCCACCGCGGCCCTGGCGGCCCTCGAAGTTCCGGTTGCTCGTGGAGGCGGAGCGCTCGCCCGGAGCGAGCTTGTCCGGGTTCATGGCCAGGCACATGGAGCAGCCGGGCTCGCGCCAGTCGAAGCCGGCGGCGGTGAGGATCTCGTGGAGGCCCTCGGCCTCGGCCTGGGCCTTGACCTGGTGGCTGCCCGGGACGACCAGCGTGCGCATGCCCGGGGCCACCTTGTGGCCGTCGGCCACGGCGGCCACGGCCCGGATGTCCTCGATGCGGCCGTTCGTGCACGACCCGATGAACACGGTGTCGACCGCGATGTCCCGCATGAGAGTGCCGGCGGTCAGGCCCATGTAGTCGAGGGCCCGGTGGGCGGCCTCGCGCTCGGACGCCTCGGCGAAGCTGTCCGGGTCGGGCACGCAGCCGGTGATGGGCACGACCTGGCCGGGGTTGGTGCCCCACGACACGTGGGGGGCGATGTCCGCCGCGTCCAGCGCGACTTCCTTGTCGAAGGCGGCGCCCTCGTCGGTGGCCAGGCTGCGCCAGTCCTCCACGGCCTGGGCCCACGCCTCGCCCTTGGGGGCGTGGCGGCGTCCCTCCAGGTAGGCGAACGTCACGTCGTCCGGGGCGATGAGCCCGGCCTTGGCCCCGGCCTCGATCGACATGTTGCACACCGTCATGCGGCCCTCCATCGACAGGGCCCGGATGGTGGAGCCCCGGTACTCGATGATCGAGCCGATGCCGCCGCCGGTGCCGATGCGCCCGATGATGGCGAGGATCACGTCCTTGGCCGTCGCGCCGGCGGGCAGCTCGCCCTCGACGGTGACCGCCATCGTGCCGGGCCGCTGCTGGGGGAGGGTCTGGGTGGCGAGCACGTGCTCGACCTCGCTGGTGCCGATGCCGAAGGCCAGCGCCCCGAACGCCCCGTGGGTCGACGTGTGGCTGTCGCCGCACACCACGGTCATGCCCGGCTGGGTGAGGCCCAGCTCGGGGCCGATGATGTGCACGATGCCCTGGTTGGGATCGCCGATGCCGTAGCAGGCGATGCCGAACTCCTCGCAGTTGGCCCGCAGGACCTGCATCTGCTTGGCCGAGATGGGGTCGGCGATGGGCTGGTCGAGGCCGGAGGTCGGGACGTTGTGGTCCATCGTGGCCACGGTGAGGTCGGGCCGGCGGACGGTGCGGCCCGCGAGGCGCAGCCCGTCGAACGCCTGGGGCGAGGTCACCTCGTGAACCAGGTGGAGGTCGATGTAGAGCAGGTCGGGCAGGCCGTCGCCGGAGCGGACGACGTGGCGGTCCCAGACCTTCTGGCTCAGCGTGCGGGGTTCGGACATCGTTGTCGTCTCACATTCTGGGATAGAGTTCCCACGTGGTGAACAGCAGCCTAAGCGGTGTGGGCGTGATCGACAAGGCGGTTGCGGTCCTCGCTGCCCTGGAGCCCGGCCCCCAGTCGCTGGCCGCTCTGGTGACCGCCACCGGGCTCAGCCGGGCGACCGCCCACCGTCTCGCGGTGGCGCTGGAGGCCCACGGCCTGGTCCGCCGGGACGAGGCGGGCCGCTTCGCCCTCGGCCTGCGCCTGATCGGACTGGGCCACGCCGCGGCCGAGGCCCTGCCCGGCTGGCTGGTGGCCCGCCCCGCCCTGGCCTGGCTGGCCGAGCAGACCGGGGAGTCGGTCCAGCTGTTCGTGCGCGACGGCGACGAGCGGGTCTGCGTCGAGTCCCTGGAGGCACCCCACGAGCTGCGCACCATCGTCCCCGTGGGCGCCCGCCTGCCGCTCGACCGCGGCTCGGGCGGCCGCGCCCTCACGGCGGGCCCAGCGGGCAGCGGCTGGGTCGCCAGCGTCGCGGAGCGCCAGCCCGGCGTCGCGTCCGTGAGCGCGCCCGTGATCGACCGCACCGGGAGGATCGTCGCGGCGGTGAGCGTCAGCGGCCCGATCGACCGCGTGTCCCGGGCCCCGGGCCGCCGTCACGGCGCGGCGGTGGCCGAGGCGGCTCAGCGCATCGCCCGGGCGCTCAGCTGATCAGTTGACCTGGCGCTCGCGCCCCTCCCAGTAGGGCGCGCGCAGCTTGAACTTCTGGAGCTTGCCGGTGGCGGTGCGGGGCAGCGCGTCGCGCAGCTCCACCGTCGTGGGGCACTTGAAGTGGGTCAGCCGGCCGCGGCAGTGCTCGATCAGCTCCTGCTCGTCGGCCGTGGCGCCGGGCGCCAGCACGACGAGCGCCTTGACCGTCTCGCCCCACTTCTCGTCGGGCACGCCGATGACCGCCACCTCGGCCACCGCCGGGTGCGAGAACAGGGTGTCCTCGACCTCGATGGACGAGACGTTCTCGCCGCCCGAGATGATCACGTCCTTCTTGCGGTCCGAGATCGTGAGGTAGCCGTCCTCGTAGGTCCCGCCGTCACCGGTGTGGAACCAGCCGCCCTCCAGCGCCTCGGCCGACGCCTCGGGCTGGTCCCAGTAGCCGTCCAGCACCACGTTGGACCGGGCCAGCACCTCGCCCGCCTCGCTGGTCGACAGGCTGACGCCCAACGTGGGGGCGCCCGCCCGGACCAGCTTGGACGCCCGCTCGCCGGGGGAGAGGTCGTCCCACTCGGCCCGGGTGCGGTTCATGGTCAGCAGGGGAGCGGTCTCGGTCAGGCCGTAGATCTGGATGAACTCCCAGCCCAGCTCGGTCTCCATGCGCTCGATCGTGCGGGTGGGCGGCGGGGCGCCCGCCACCACCATGCGGGTCCGGTCCCGGCCCGGGATCGGACCGTCCCAGCCCTCGGCCGCGTCGAGGATGGCGGCCACGACCGCGGGGGCGCCGCACAGCAGCGTGACCCCGTGCTGGTCCACCCGGCGCAGGATCTCGGCCCCGTCGACCTTGCGCAGCACGACCTGCTTGGCGCCCATGCCGGTGGTGGCGAAGGGCATGCCCCAGCCGTTGCAGTGGAACATCGGCAGCGTGTGCAGGTAGACGTCGCGGTCGCTCACGCCGGTGTGCCAGCCGAACATCGAGGCGTTGATCCACACGTTGCGGTGGGTCAGCTGCACACCCTTGGGCCGGGCCGTCGTGCCGCTCGTGTAGTTGATGGTGGCCGTGGCGTCCTCGTCGGGCTCGGCCCACGGCTCGGGCTCGGCCGCGCCCGCGGGCCAGATGGCGCCGTCGGTCTCGGCGCCCAGCACCATCCGGTGCTTGCACTCGACGCCGGCCAGGGCCTCGTCCAGCTCGGGATCGACCAGCAGCACCGACGCACCCGAGTGCTCGACGATGTAGCGCACCTCGTCGGTCGAGAGCCGGAAGTTGACCGGGACCAGCACCCGGCCGTAGCCGGCCACGCCGTAGAACGACACCAGCAGCCGGGCGGCGTTGTGGGACACGACGGCGACCCGCTCGCCCCGGCCGATCCCGAGCCCGTCGAGCGCCGCGGCCTGGGCCCGGGCCAGCTCGGCCACCCGGCCGTAGGTCAGCTCGCCCCAGGAGTCCGCCGGCTGGTCGGGCTCGTCGACCACGCCCACGCGGTCGGGGTACACGAGCGCGGCCCGCTCCAGGAAGTCGGCGACGGTCAACGGAACCCGCATGGCAATCCCCTTCTCGCCTAGATCTGCTGGTACGACCTTTCCATACCTAGCTCCACAACGTGACGTAAACAGGCGGCCGGAAGCGGGCCACCGGGACGCTGGCGTCAGCGCGGTGCATGGCCTGCATGGCGTGGGGCGTGGCCAGGAAGCGGCGCAGCCGGTCCGCCGCCAGCGACCGCCGCCCGGGGGGCAGCGTGCTGGCGTACCACATCAGGTCGATGGGCGTGCCCTCCACCGGCAGGGTGACCAGGTGGCCGCGCTCCAGGTCGTGGGCCACCAGGTGGGCGACGCCGGGCGCGATCCCCTCGCCGTCGGCCGCCGCGGCCCAGGCCGCCGCCATGCTGGGGAACACCCGGATCCGGTGCTCGGGCACCCGCAGGCGGGCCAGCAGCAGGCCCACCTCGGTATCGGGGTCGGCTCCGCTGGCGTCGACCAGCCAGTCCTGCTGCGCCAGGCATCCGGGACGGACCTGGCCTTCCCGGGCCAGTGGGTGGCGCGGCCCGCACACCACCACCAGGCGGTGGCGCAGCATGGGCTCGCAGTCGAGCTCCGGGAGCGCGGGCCCGAGCCCGACGTCGGCGAGCCGCTCCAGCAGGAGCGCCGGCATCTCGCGGGACGTGGCCACGCCCAGGGTCACCTCGACCCCCTCGTGGCGGGCGGTGAACGCGGTCAGCAGCGGGCGGGCGACGTGCTCGGCCACCGTGCTGGTCGCCACCACCCGCACCAGCTCGGGCGCCCCCTGGGCCAGGCGGATGGCGTCGGTGGCGTCGGCCGCCAGGTTCACCATCTGCGACGCGATCGGGAGCAGGCGCTGGCCGCCGACGGTCAGCTCCATGGACCCGCCCGTGCGCTCGACGAGCGAGTCGCCCATGTGGCTGCGCAGCGCGGCCAGCGCTCCGGAGACGGCGGGCTCTGTGACGCCGAGTGCCCGGGCGGCGGCCTTGACGGACCCGAGCCGGGCCACGAGCACGAACGCTTCGAGCTGCGTCAGCGTCACACCCTGGAAGGTAGCAACGGAGGCCGAGCGGGCGGCGCGCTCGCCTCGGCCTGCGCGTGGCGATTTGGGCCGCATGCACCGCACGACAGCTCGGCCGACCAGGAAACAGCATCATGGCCACGAGCCTGCGTGAGCTGGCCCGGGGTACGTGGATAAGCGATTGCTTAGGGGCGCGTGGACGCGACGTACGGCGTAGGCCACACTCGGCGCTAAGGGCAACGAGTGGGGGAGGCAACCGTGCAGACACCTGCGCCGTTCGCGTACGAGCGCGCCGGCACCGTCGATGACGCGCTGGCATTGCTCCAGCAACACGGCCCCGAGGCCCGGCTCGTCGCCGGCGGGCACAGCCTGCTGCCGATGATGAAGCTGCGCCTCGCCCGGCCGGAGGTGCTGATCGACATCAACGACCTGACCGACCTGTCCTACATCCGGCTGGACGGCAGCGAGATCGCCATCGGGGCCATGACCCGCCACGCCGAGCTGCTCGACTCCGCCCTGCTGGCCGAGCACTACGCCATCTTCGCCGACGCCGAGCGGGTCATCGCCGACCCGATCGTGCGCAACCGGGGCACGATCGGCGGCTCTTTCTGCCAGGCCGACCCGTCCGAGGACCTCGCCGCCGTGGGCTCGGCCCTGGGCGCCACCCTGGTGATCCGGGGCACCGGGGGGACCCGCACGGTGCCGGCCCGGGAGTTCCACTCCGGGCCCTACGAGACCGTGGTGGCCCCCGACGAGATCCTGACCGAGATCCGGGTGCCGCTGCGGCCCGGGTCCGGCAGCGCCTACGAGAAGGTCGAGCGCCGGGCGGGGGACTGGGCCATCGCCGCCGCCGGCGCCTTCGTCACCCTCGACGGCGACACCGTGAGCGACGTGGGCATCGGGCTCACCGCGGTGGGCGCCGAGCACTTCTGCGCTCCCGCGGCGGAGGACACGCTGCGGGGCCAGGCCGCCACCGACGAGAACCTGGCGGCCGCCGCCCAAGCCGCGGCCGCCGGCACGAGCCCGTCGACCGATCAGCGGGGACCGGCCGACTACAAGCGCCATCTGGCGGGTGAGCTCGCCCGGCGCGCGCTGGGGCGCGCCGTGGCCCGGGCACGAGGAGAAGGGGCCTGACATGCAGGTGACGATGACCGTCAACGGGACCGAGGTGACCCGCGAGATCGAGCCCCGGTTGCTGCTCGTGCACTTCGTGCGCGACCACCTGGGCCTGACC
>DATBGF010000019.1:0-4376 GCA_036558145.1 Acidimicrobiales bacterium | reverse complement strand
AGCTCGGCCGGGAACACCCCGTCGGCCACGACCCGCTGCTCGTTGTAGACGTCGTCGATGAACCGGTTGAGCGCCGCCAGCCGCTGGGTGAGGCCGTCCTCGATGCGGCGCCACTCGGCCGCGTCGATGACCCGCGGGATGACGTCGAAGGGCCAGGCCCGGTCGATGCCCCGCCCGTCGGAGTAGACGGTGAAGGTGACGCCCATGGCCAGCATGTCCAGGTCGGCGGCGTCCTGGCGCGCCTGGAGCTCCGCCACCCCCAGCCCGTCGAGCATCTCCAGTAGGGGCGCGGCCGCGGGCCTCGGGCGCCCGTCGGGCCCGATGAGCTCGTCCCAGAAGGCGGTGTCCTCCGCCGCCTGCACCCGGTGGTCAGCGAGGGTCATGGCGGCAGTGTCCCGTCACCGTGTGTCGCGGCTGTTCGCAGGTTGTGACGCCCGTGAGAACGACAATCGATGCGGGGATCGGGGCGTCCGCCTGCTTCAGTGGAGCGATGCTCCCGGCCCTGCTGACCGGGCTCGGGCTGGGTGCTCTCGTGGCCGCTCAGGTCGGCCCGGTATCCCTGCTGTGCATCCGCACCACGCTGCGCTACGGCTTCGCGCCGGGCCTGGCCGTCGGGGCGGGCGCCGCCACTGTCGACACCGTCTACGGCGCTCTGGGCATGGTGGGCGCGGCCTCGCTCATCGGGATCACCTCCGTGCGGATCACGCTCGGTGCCCTCGGCGCGGCCGTGCTGGTGGTCATGGGCGCCCGGACCCTGCGGACCGCGCAACGGGTCCGGATCGGCCTGGAGGTCCCGTCCGAGGTGGTGACCCCCGGCCGCGCCCTGCGCACCGCCCTGGCCGCCACCGCGTCCAACCCGCTGACGATCGCCTCGTGGGCCACCGCGTTCGCGGCCGCGTCCACGGCGTCGGTGGTCGGGTCCTGGAGCGACGGGCTGGCGCTGCTGGCCGGCATCGGCACCGGATCGATCGGCTGGTTCGCCGTCCTGTCGGCCGGTGTGGCGCTGGCCGGCCGCCGCCTGGGCGACCGGGCGGTGCAGGCCGCCGACGTCGTGGCGGGCGCGGGCCTGGTGGGCTTCGGCGCCCTCCTCGGCTTCCGCACCCTCCACGACCGCTGACTACAGGGCGAGCGCGAGGTCGCCGATGGCGACCATCGGCAGGCCCCAGCGCAGGGCGAACCGCTCGAGGTCGGCCTCGCCGGCCATGCGGCCGTCGGGGTTCATGACCTCGCACACGACCGCCACCGGCGCCAGGCCCGCGGCGCGGCACAGGGCGACGCCGGCTTCGGTGTGACCGCCCCGCTCCGCCAGGCCCCGGTCCCGGGCCCGGAGCGGGAACACATGCCCGGGCTGCAGGAAGTCGCCTGGCTGCGCCGCGGGATCCGCCAGCTTCCGCACCGTCGCGGCCCGCTCCTCGGCGGACACGCCGGTCCCGTTCGCCGCGGCCAGGTCGACCGACACGTGGAACGCCGTCCCCATGCGGTCGCCGGCCCCGGGCATGGGCGGGATCTCCAACCGGTCGAGCACCTCGCCCGCGCAGGGCACGGTGCTGTGCCCGCACGCCTGGGTGAGCAGGAAGGCGAACGCCTGCGGCCGCAGGCACGCCCCGGCGAACACCACGTCGCCCTCGCCCTCCAGGTCCGGGTCCCAGACGACGACACCCCCGCCCGCGGCGATCTGGGCGACGGCCTTGTCCACCCCGACGCGGCCGTCGAGCCGTCCGGCCCAGGGCAGCGACCCGACCACCGACGCCAGCGCCGCGTTGGGTGCCGACGGCCAGCGCCGGGCCACCAGCCCCACGACGTCCGCCTCCAGGTTGACCCTGGCCCCGTCCTGCAGCTGGCCGAGCGTGGTCTCCGCCAGGGTGGTGGGGATGAGCGCCACCGAGAACCGGTCGCGCACCACCTCGGCCACCGTCAGGCTCACGCCGTCGACCGCCACCGAGCCCTTGGCCACGATCTCGCCCAGGAACCGCTGGGGTGGACGGATCCACACCCGCCGGCCCCCGAGGTCCTCCTTGTCGGCGACGACCTTGCCGACCGCGTCGACGTGCCCCTGCACGAGGTGCCCGTCCAGCGGGTCCCCCGCGCGCAGCGGCAGCTCCAGGTTGACCGGATCGGCCGGCCGCCACTCACCGGCCACCGACCGCCGCCGGGTCTCGCCCACCATGGCGGCCCGGAACCCGTCCTCGTCGACATGGGTGGCCGTCAGGCACACCCCCGACACCGCCACCGACCCGCCCGGCCGCAGCCCGGCAGCCGTCTTCGGCGCAGCCACGGCCACACCCTCGTCGTCGAGCTCGACGATGGCGCCGACCTCGCTGATCCGTCCCGTGAACACGATGGTCACCTCCACGCTCGCTGCCCGAGGCAGCACGACGGGGAGAGGAGGGCAGGCTGCCATCCTCGGGGGAGCGGGGTGTACCGCGTGGCCCCGGACTTCCACCGGGTCGTCCCACCCTGGGCAGGACCGGCGGGCTCTGACCGCCGCACCTAGGAGTTGCGCCACCCCGATGTTACCGCGCGGTCAGGGGGCCAGGGGCCGCCTTTGGCCATGACCCAACGCCGGGGGAGGTGTCACACCCCGCCGGTACAGTCGGTCAGCGATGGCCCTGAAGAACGTGCCCTTCAAGATGGTGTCCGAGTTCGCGCCGGCGGGGGACCAGCCGGGGGCCGTCGCCGCGCTCTCAGACGGCATCGTCAACGGGGAGCGGTACCAGACCCTGCTGGGCATCACCGGGTCGGGCAAGAGCGCCACCGTGGCCTGGACCATCGAGCAGGTGCAGAAGCCGACCCTGGTCATCGCGCCCAACAAGTCGCTGGCCGCCCAGCTGGCCAACGAGTTCCGCGAGTTCTTCCCCGAGAACCGGGTCGAGTACTTCGTCAGCTACTACGACTACTACCAGCCCGAGGCCTACATGGCCTCGTCCGACACCTACATCGAGAAGGACTCGTCGGTGAACGACGAGATCGACCGGTTGCGCCATTCGGCCACGTCCGCCCTGCTCACCCGGCGGGACGTCATCGTCGTCGCCTCGGTCTCGTGCATCTACGGCCTGGGCTCGCCGGAGGAGTACCGCGACAACCTGCTGGTCCTCTCCCGGGGCGAGGAGATCGACCAGCGGGCCGTGCTGCGCAAGCTCGTCGACATGCAGTACGACCGCAACGACATGAACCTCACCCGGGGCAAGTTCCGGGTGCGGGGCGACACGATCGAGCTGCATCCCGCTTACGACGAGACGGCCGTGCGCATCGAGCTGTTCGGGGACGAGATCGAGCGCATCACCGTGGTCGATCCGCTCACGGGCGAGCAGATCCGCACCCTCGACGACCTGGCCGTCTACCCCGCCACCCACTACGTGGCCGGGGCGGAGCGGATGCAGAAGGCCATCGTCCGCATCGAGGGCGAGCTGGCCGAGCGGCTGGCCTGGTTCGAGAAGAACGGCAAGCTGCTCGAAGCCCAGCGCCTGCGCATGCGCACCCAGTACGACCTCGAGATGATGCAGGAGGTCGGCTTCTGCAACGGCATCGAGAACTACTCGGCGCCCATCGACGGCCGCAGCGCGGGCGAGCCGCCCAACACGCTGCTCGACTTCTTCCCCGACGACTTCCTGTGCGTGATCGACGAGAGCCACGTGGCGGTGCCCCAGCTCCACGGCCAGTACGAGGGCGACCGCAGCCGCAAGGAGCAGCTCATCGAGTACGGGTTCCGGCTGCCCTCCGCGGCCGACAACCGGCCGCTGCGGTTCGAGGAGTTCACCGAGCGGATCAACCAGGTGCTGTTCCTGTCGGCCACGCCGGCCGACTACGAGCTGGAGGTATCGGGCCAGGTCGTCGAGCAGATCGTGCGCCCCACCGGCCTGGTCGACCCCGAGGTCGTCGTGCGGCCCACCAAGGGCCAGATCGACGACCTGCTCAGCGAGGTCCACGCCCGCATCGATCGGGACCAGCGGGTCCTGGTCACCACGCTCACCAAGAAGATGGCGGAGGACCTGTCCGACTACCTGCTGGAGCAGGGCCTGCGGGTCCGCTACCTGCACTCCAACATCGACACGATCGAGCGCATCGAGATCCTGCGGGCTTTGCGCCTCGGCGAGTTCGACGTGCTGGTCGGGATCAACCTGCTGCGGGAAGGCCTCGACCTCCCCGAGGTGTCGCTGGTGACCATCCTCGACGCCGACAAGGAAGGGTTTCTGCGCAGCGAGACGTCGCTCATCCAGACCATCGGCCGGGCCGCCCGCAACGTCGACGGCCAGGTGATCATGTACGCCGACACGGTCACCGACTCGATGCGCCGGGCCATCGGCGAGACCCAGCGGCGGCGCCAGCTCCAGCTCGCCTACAACGCCGAGCACGGCATCGAGCCGCAGACCATCCGC
>DATBGF010000018.1:0-8346 GCA_036558145.1 Acidimicrobiales bacterium | reverse complement strand
CTCCCGCCTTCGGCCTCTACTTCGACGAGCGCTGGGACCCGCCGTGGCCCCACGACCACGTCGACTGGCCCGACTTCGGCCTGCCGGCCGACATGCCCGGGCTGCGCGCCGCCCTGGTCGACCTGCTCGACCGCGCCCGCGCCGGCGACCAGGTCGAGCTGGGCTGCCTCGGCGGTCACGGCCGGACCGGCACGGCCCTGGCCTGCTTGGTCGTGCTCACCGGCACGCCCGCCGGCGAGGCCGTCGACTGGGTCCGCGCCCACTACTGCCCTGCGGCGATCGAGAGCGACGACCAGCGCGGGCTCGTCGAGGACTTCCCCGGATAGCTTGCGGCATGCGCACTGCCGCCGCGGCCGCCGGGAGCACCCTGTTCTTCGCCGTCGCTCCGGGCGTGGTGGCCGGCGTGGTCCCCTGGCTGCTCACCGGGTGGGACGCCGCCGACCCGCCCTGGCCCTGGCCGGTGCGGGTGATCGGTGCCGTGCTTTTGGCCGCGTGCGTGGTCGTGCTGGTCCAGGCGTTCGTCCGCTTCGTGCGCGAGGGCCGCGGCACGCCCGCCCCGGTCGGGCCGACCGAGAAGCTGGTGGTGGGCGGGCTCTACCGCCACGTCCGCAACCCGATGTACGTGGCCGTCGTCGGCGCCGTCGTCGGGCAGGCGCTGCTGCTGGGCCGGCCGGTGCTGCTGGCGTACGCCGCGGTGGCGGGCGCGGGCATGGCGCTGTTCGTGCGCGGCTACGAGGAGCCGCTGCTCGCCGCCCGCTACGGCGAGCAGTACCGGGCCTACCGCCGGGCGGTACCGGGCTGGCTACCCCGGCTGCGTCCCTGGCACCCCGATGCCGACGCCCACGGCTGAGGCCAGCGCCTCCATGAGCTCGACCTGCCGGGCGGGCTCGTACTCCGCGATGTTGAGGTCCCAGACGAACTCGGTGACGCCCGCCTCCGCCACCACGGCGAGGTTGTCGACGATCTGGTCCTCGGTCCAGGTCAGCGGGGGTGTCGGGTGCTCGTCGTCGGCCAGCATCGGCCCGCCGCGCAGGATCACGGCGCCCTCCCCGCCCGCGTCGCGGTACCAGGCCAGCTGCTCCCGGAAGCCGTCCCAGCTGCGGAACGCCAGGGTGAGCCCGTCGCCGATGCGGGCCGCCCGCTCGACCGCGGCGCGGCTTACGGCCCCGATGGCGAGCGGGATGGTGCCCTGCACCGGCTTGGGCCCGATCTTGGACGGTGGGATGCGGTAGTGCCGGCCGTCGAAGGCCACCGGGTCCGGTCCCCAGCAGGCCCGCAGCGCGGCGACGCACTCCTCGAAGCGGGCGCCCCGGCCGCCGGGCGGGACCCCGGTGGCGGCGAACTCCTCGGGCAGCCACCCCAGCGCCACGCCCGCCTCCATCCGACCGCCCGACAGCCGGTCGAGGGTGGCGAGGCGGCGGGCCAGCACGACCGGCTGCTGGAACAGCGGGACGATCACGTCGGTGCGCAACCGCACCCGCTCGGTCCGGGCCGCCACCCAGGCCAGCGTGTCGAGGGCGTCGTAGATCGGCCAGTCCGGCAGCCCGTACGCGTTCTGCGCGTCGGGGCTGACCGGCAGCAGCAGGCGCTCCGACAGGCTGACGCTGCGGAAGCCGAGGCGGTCGGCGGCCACCGCCACCTGGGCGATCGCGCCCGGCCCGGCGTGGGGGCCGACGATCGGCAGCCCCACGCTCACGGCCGGGAACGGTCCGGTCAAGCCGTCTCCGCGAGGGCGGCGCCGAGACCGTCGAGCATCAGGTTGGTGCCGTGCTCGCGCTGGGCGGGATCGTCGATGCCGTCGAGGAACGCGCCCTGCTCGGTGAAGGTCATGTGGGTGCCGTCGCCGTCGGGCCGGAGCTCGATCGTGGCGAGCGACACGGACATGCGGCGGTCGCCCGAACAGAGGTCGTAGGTGTAGACGATGCGCTCGTCCTCCACGATGTCCTGGTAGCTCGCCTCGAAGCGGTTCACCGCTTCCCCGGGCGGACCGCCCTGGTTGGTCTCGTGGCCGCCGACCCGGAAGTCGAGGCTCTGGTGGCGGTCGACCCAGTCCGGCGGCGTGGTGAACCAGCGCTGCTTGAGCTCGAGGTCGGCGAAGGCGGCGAAGACGCGCTTCGGCGGCACGGGATAGGTCCGTTCGATCACGAACGTGGTGTGGGTGACGGAGCGGGTGGTCATGGGTTCCTCTCTTCGGCAGCTTCGTCCGGCAGTTCCGACAGCAGCTCGCCCAGGCGGTCGAAGGCGGCGTTCCAGCTCGACTGGCGCTCGGAGATCCAGCGGTCGACGGGCCGGAGGGACTCGACCCTCAGCTCACACCGCCGCACCCGCCCGACCTTGTGGGTCCGGACCAGGCCGGCCGCTTCGAGCACCTGCACGTGCTGGACCACCGCCGCGAGCGTCATGGGCAGGGGCCGGGCCAGGTCGGAGACCGACGCCGGCCCGGAGCTCAACCGCTCGATCATCCGCCGCCGGCTGCAGTCCGACAGCGCGTGGAACACCCGATCGAGCTGTTCCTCATGCTTAAGCATCCACTTGACCGTAGAGCGCCGAGACGCCAACGGTCA
Organism: Acidimicrobiales bacterium; assembly: GCA_036558145.1. Classification (GTDB taxonomy): domain Bacteria; phylum Actinomycetota; class Acidimicrobiia; order Acidimicrobiales; family VFJN01; genus ZC4RG19. Next base: position 5,782 of record DATBGF010000018.1, on the reverse strand, counting down.
AGCGGTTGCTTAAGTGTTGTTGGGCGCAGCGAGACGTCGCGAGCCCACGTTCCCCAGGGGCATCGGGTGGACGCGGTGGGGCGTGTCGTTCACTCACCGCGTCCACCCGAGCCGGCCGCCCGGCCCGCCACCGTCTAACGACCAGAGGGGAGAGGCTTTCTGACTGGGGCGTCAATGTGACATGCGCCCCGGGCCGCGGTCATCCGTAGACCGAGTACGTACGCGGTGCCTCCGCACTACGTAGCATGGCCACGAAGGCGCGCCAGGGGGAGGAGGTCGCACAGTGCACCTTCGGTGGCCATTCGTGGGACGCGAAGCCGAGCTCGACCACGTCGCTCAGGCACTCGCCTCCCGCCAGGGCGTCGTGCTGGTGGGCGACGCCGGCGTGGGCAAGTCCCGTCTGCTGGGCGAGGCGGTCGAGCGGACCGCGGCGTCCGGCCTCCGTGTCCTGCACGTGCGGGCGACGCGGTCGTCCCGTGTCGTGCCGCTCGGGGCCTTCGCCCCGCTGCTGCCGGTCGAGGACGCGGCCGCATCCCTGGTCCGGGCGCGCGAGGCGATCCTGGCGCGGGAGCCCGCGGTCCTGGCCGTGGACGACGCCCACGCCCTCGACGACGCGTCCGCGGCCCTCGCCCACCAGCTCGTGACGCAGGACGGCGTGCAGGTCCTGGCCACAGTGCGCCGCGGCGAGGACGTCCCCGACGCCGTCGTCGGGCTGTGGAAGGACGGCCTGTGCGAGCGGATCGACATCGAGCCCCTGACCCGCGAAGCCCTCGACCGCCTGGTGGCCGCGGCGCTCGGCGGACCCGTCGACGCCCGGTTCCAGCACCTGATGTGGACCCGCTCGCTGGGCAACGTCCTCTACGCCCGCGAGCTGCTGGGCGCGGCGGTGGAGACCGGGGCGCTCACGGAGGCCGGGGGAATCTGGACGCTCACCGGGCCGTTCACCGCTCCCCCGCGACTGCGCGAGCTCATCGCCGGCCGGCTCGAAGGCGTCGGCCCCGACGAGCGGACCGTCCTCGACCTGCTGGCCCTGGCCGAGCCTCTGCCCCTCGACCTGCTGAGCGAGATCGCCGGCGGCGGGGACAACCTCGAGCGCCTCGAGGCGCGCGGGGTGCTCGTGGTCGACGACTCGGGACGGGCCGACGCCCGGCTGAGCCATCCCCTGCTGGCCGACGTCCTACTGGACGCGCAGGGCGCCGTCCGGCGGCGTCGGCTGCTGCGGAGGCTGGTGGCGGCGGTGTCCGCCTACCCGCTCCCGGTGGAGGCGCCCGACCGCATCGTCCGCTGGCGCATCGACGCCGGGCTCGACGTGTCGCCCGGGGAGCTGCTGACCACGGCGCGCCGTTACGTGCTGGTCGACCCCCCGCTGGCGGAATCACTCGCCCGGCGGGCGCTGGCCAGCGAGGGCGGGGACTCGACGGCGGCCACGATGACGCTGGCGGAGATCATGGCGATGTCGGGCCGGCCCGACGAGGCCACCGAGCTGCTGGCCGGCATGCCGTCGGGCTCGTCCCGCCAGCGGTGCCGGCAGGAGGTGGACCTGGCGCTCATCCTGGCGTTCGGCCTCAACCGGTCCAAGGACGCGGCCGAGCGCCTGGAGGTGCTGCTCGACGACCTCGACGACCGGGACTGGGCCTACGTGGCCGGCCAGATCCCGCTGCTGTGGCTGCTGGCGGGCGAGATCGACCGGGCGCTGCAGGCCGCCCAGGCCGTGCTCGCCGACGAGCGGGCGTCGGAGTCCGACCGGCTGAGCGCCGAGCTGGTCCTCATCCCCTCCCTCAACCTGGTGGGCAAGCCGGTCAGCGCGCTCGAACGGGCCGCCGAGGTCGTCGCCCGGGTGGCCGACCATCCGGCGTTCAACGAGTACATGGTGGGCCAGCTGGAGACGGCGGTGCCGACCGGGCACCGCTACGTGGGCGACCTGGACCGGGCCGAGGAGACGGCGCTCGACACCTACGACCGGGTCACCCGGCAGGGCGCCGACATGCTGCGCGGCGTCTACGCCCTGCGCCTGGGCCAGATAGCCCTGTGGCGCGGCGCGCTGGTCCGGGCCGAGCAGTACTGCCTGGAGGCGATCAGCGCCCTGGCGGGCGACGCGCTCACCCGCGCCTGCGCGGTCGACCATGTGCGCTACGTACGGGCGCTGACGCTGCGGTCCGACATGCCGGGCGCGCTGGCGCCGGGTGGCCTCTACGCGGTGGAGCACGGGTTCCTGTCGGCCGCGGTGGAGGCCGCGACCGGCGACGTCTCCTACGCCCGCTCCCTGGCCCTGGGGGCCGCCCGCCGCGGGCTCGCCACCGGGCACATCGCCAACTGTGTCTTCGCCCTCTACGAGGCCGCCCGCCACGGCGCGGCGCCGGCCGCGGCCGAGCTGGCTCGCGAGCTGCCGCCGATCGAGGGACAGCTGCTGCCGGCCCTCGTGGCCGCGGTGGAGGCGCTGGCCGGCCACGACCACGTCCGACTGGAGCAGGCCGGCGGCCGCCTGGAGGACCTCGGCTGCCTGCTGCACGCGGCCGAGCTGATCGCGGCGGGCGCCACCGCCGCGGCCGACCAGGGCCTCGGCACGGTGGCCGCCCGGTTGCGCACGAGGGCGCAGGAGCTGGTCGAGCACTGCGACGGCGCCACCACCGAGCTCCTGCGCAGCCCGGTGAGCGACGGCCTGACCACCCGTGAGCGCGAGGTGGCGGGCTTCGCCGCCCGCGGCCTCACCGACGTCGAGATCGCCGCCCGGCTGTCGGTGTCCCGCCGCACGGTGGAGACCCACCTGTACCGGGTCTACGCCAAGCTCGGCGTGTCGGGCCGCCGGGACCTGGCCCCGCTGTTCTCCGCCGGCGCGGGCGCGCCGCCGGCCTGAGGCTCAGGGCCGGTCCGCCAGGCTGCCGGCCACGAGGTCGCCGTCCCCGGGCGCGAACCAGGCGCGGACCGGCGGCTCCCGCCAGCGCTCGGCCGCGGCCAGCTCGTCCGCCGCCCGGGTGAGCGCGTCGAGCGCCGGGTGGCGCAGGTCGCGCCGGTGGACGGCCAGCCACGGGTACAGCGGGACCGGGTGGACCAACGGGCGCACGGCGGCGCCCGGCGGGTGCGGCTCGTCCAGATGGGTGATGATGGGCCAGCCGGTCGCCCGGATGTGGTGGAGGATCTCGTCCGGCCCGGCCGCGGCCACCGCGGCCATGCCGGGGTGGTGCGGCGGCGACGGGATCCCGCCGTACTGGGTGACCAGGTGGGTGGTCAGCTCCTCCCACTCCGGGGCCGCGGAGTTGCCGGCGCTGGTGTCGATGGTCAGCCCGGCGAGGGCGGCCAGCGGGACCGCCTCGTGGCGGGCGAGCGCGTGGTCCTCGGGCACGATCAGCGCCAACGGCTCCCAGCGGACGAGCCGGCGGGCCAGCGGGGCGACGTCGCGTTGCTGCATGCTGCCGATCCGGCCGAAGGCGACGTCGACGCGGTGGTCCCCCAGCGCGGCCAGGGCCGCGCCCAGGCCGCCGTGGAAGCGGGCCTCCAGCGAGCGCTCGTCCACCGTCGCCTTGGCCCGGGCGAGGACCCGGTCCGCCGTGGACCCGTGGCGCAGCACGTCGACCACCAGCGGCGCGCCGTCCTGCTGCAGCTCGCGCCGCGCCTGGTCCTGGAGCGCCAGGAGCTGGCGGGCCCGGGGCAGGAAGCGCTCGCCCTCGGGCGTGAGCGCCACCCGGCGGGTCGTCCGGGCCAGCAGCGCCACGCCGAGGTGGCGCTCCAGCCGGGCGACGTCCCGGCTCAGGGCCTGCTGGGCGATGTAGAGCCGGGCGGCCGCCCGCCCGAAGTGCAGCTCCTCCGCCACGGCCACGAAGTGGCGCACCAGCCGCAGGTCGAGGTCGTCCGGCACCGCGCCGGAACCTAACAACAACCGGGGCGGGTCAATCCGCGGGCAACAGGTGTTGGACCAGGCGCGGTGCCCGGCGGATGGTGCGAGCCATGAGCCCCCTCCGCATCGAACGCATCGCCGGACAGGTCATGGCGGTCAACTCCTTCGTCGTCCACGGCCCCGAGGGCGTCGTGGTGGTCGACGGCATGCTCACGGTGTCCGACGCCGCCCTGGTCCGCAGCGCGGTCGAGCGCGCCGGCCGCCCGCTGGCCGGCGTCCTCGTCACCCACCCCCACCCCGACCACTACGCGGGCCTGGCGCACGTCCTGGGGCCGGACCGGGTCCCGATCGTGGCCACCCGGGCGGTCGAGGCGGTGATCCGGCGCGACGACGCCCTGAAGGACACCGTCGTGGGCCCGCTGATGGGCCCGGAGTGGCCCAGCGAGCGCATCTTCCCCGACCAGCTCGTCGACGGCGGCGACGAGGTGACCCTCGGCGGGCTCACCTTCACCGTCGAGGAGGTGGGGCCCGGCGAGTCCGACATGGACACCCTGTGGTGGCTCGACCCGGCCACCGCGTTCGCCGGCGACCTGGCCTACAACGGGATGCACGCCTACCTGGCCGACGGCCGCTGGCAGGACTGGCTCGCCTCTCTGGCGGCCCTGGAGGCGCGCCTCAACGACGGCGTGACCCTCCACGTGGGCCACGGGGCGCCGGGCAGCAAGGCCCTCCTCGCCCAGCAGCGGCGCTACATCGAGACGTTCGTGGCCGCCCTCGACACCCACGCGGACGCGGTGGCGGCGGGCGACCACGGGCCGGTCCTGGCCGCCATGCAGGCGCTGCTGCCGAGCGACGACCTCCTGTTCCTCCTGGACCTCAGCATCGACCCGGTGCAGTCCGCGCGCGTCTGACCTGCGCGCGTGGTCCGACCTCGGGCATCCTGGAGGCCATGGGCCCCGGGCTGGACGAGGTCGGGCGCAAGCGGAGGCGCGTGCACTGGCCCGTGGTGGCCGCGGTCGCGCTCATCGCCGTCACCGTCCTTGGCGCCTGGGCCCGGACCGTGTGGCTGCCCGGCTACCGGCCGGGCCTGCACGCGGGCGAGCGCTACGGCGTCGACGTGTCCAGCCACCAGGGCACGATCGACTGGGGCCGGGTGGCGAGCGACGACATCGACTTCGCGTACATCAAGGCGAGCGAGGGCGGGGACTTCGTCGACGAGCGGTTCCGGGAGAACTGGGCCGGCGCGGCCGCGGCGGGGCTGGACCACGGCGCCTACCACTTCTTCACCTTGTGCCGCTCCGGCGCCGACCAGGCCGCCAACTTCCTGCGGGCCCTGCCCGCCGATCCCGGCGCCCTCCCGCCCGCGGTGGACCTCGAGCTGGCCGGCAACTGCTCGGAGCGGCCGGATCAGGCGTCGCTGCGGCGGGAGCTCGACACCTTCCTCGACCGGGTGGAGCGAGCCACCGGCCAGACCGCGGTCCTCTACGTGGGCGCCGACTTCGAGGGCCTCTACCAGGTGCAGGACGACCTGGACCGGCCCCTGTGGCACCGCCGGGTGCTGCGCCGGCCCGACTTCGCGGGCTGGTGGATCTGGCAGGCCCAGGACCACGCCTCCGTCGACGGCATCCACGGGGACGTGGACCTCAACGTCATGCGGGCCAAGGCCCCTCAGCGGTAGGGGCGGAAGAAGGCCCGGATGTCGGCCGTGAGCAGGTCGGGCACCTCCATGGCGGGGAAGTGGCCGCCCTCCTCGAACTCGGTCCAGTGGCCCATGTGGCCCCCCGGGTTGAGCACGTAGCCCAGCAGGTCGTCCGCCGCGAACACGGCCATCCCGGTGGGGGCGGGCGACTGCGCGGTCCAGTCCTTCTCGCCGTGGGCGGCCTCGTAGATGAAGTTGGCGGCCGTCGGGCCGGTCCCGGTGAACCAGTAGATGCTGATGTTGGTGAGGAG
>DATBGF010000017.1:0-10364 GCA_036558145.1 Acidimicrobiales bacterium | reverse complement strand
ACGTTGCGCCGATCCCCCCGAGCCAGCAGCTCGGGGTCGAGGCGGTCGTCGTCGGGCCAGGGACGGGGGTGGGGGCCGACGCCGATCCTGTCGACGCCGCCGGCCCCCGCGGCCCCGTCCTCGACTTCGCGCTCGCTCTCGGGTTCGCGCTCGACCGGGCCCTCGGCCTCCCCGGTCAGTCAGGCTCCCGTCGTGGGGGTCTCGCCCGCGGTCGTCGCCGTCCCCGGGGTCTGCGTGGGGGTGGCGGCATCGGCCGGCGCCGAGGCGATCTGGCCCTGCTCGGCCGGGGCGGCCAGCCCGAGCTGGGAGCGGATCTGCGCCAGGCGGGCCTGGGCCTCGCTGTTGATCGACGCCTGCTCGACCTCCAGCATGCGGGCCTCCACCGAGCTCTCGGTGAGCTCGGCCATGCCCTTGGCCTTGGCGTAGCGGGCCTCGATCTTGTCCCTCACCTCGTTGAGCGTGGGCACGTCCTGGCCCACGGTCTCCGACAGCGAGGTCATCGCCTTGTTCATCTGCTCCTGCATCTTGGCCTGGTCGAGCTGGGAGAGGAGCTTCTGGCGCTCGGCCAGCTTGGCCTGCAGGGCGGACGAGTTCTGCTGCACCGCGGACTTGGCCTGGTTGGCCGCCTCCGTGGACTGGAGGTGGAGCGCCTTGAGGTCCTCGACCTCGCGTTCGAGGGCGATCAGCCGGTTGGCGAAGCTCTCGGCCGTCACCGTGTACTGGCCGGCCTTGGCCTGGTCGCCGGCCCGGGAGGCCTCGTCCGCCATGAGCACGGCCTGGCGGGCGTTGGCGCCGACCTTCTCCAGCTCGCCCATGGACCGGTTCAGGCGCATCTCGGTCTGCTTCTGGTGGGCGATGACGTTGGCGGCCTGCTCCTTGAGGCGCCGCTGCTGCTCCTGCGCCTCGGTGATGGCCTGCTCGAGCTGGATCTTGGGATCAGCCCGCTCGTTGAAGTCGGAGTTCAACTTCGCCGTCAGATATGCCCACCACCGTCGAAAGACCTTGAACATGCCCTGCACCCTATTCCCACCGCAGGCTCATGAGAACGGCGACCCCCCTTTGGCGGGTCCGGTGCGCTAGCGGCGGGCGCGGGCGAGGAGGCCCTGGAGGCGCTTCACGGTGGCCACGGACTCGGGCACCTGCTGCCACCAGGTCACCGCCACGTAGGTGGCGGCGGCCGGACCGCAGACGAACACGGCGGCGATCAGGTTGGGGAGGTTGCCGAACGCCAGCTCGCACGCGAATGCCACCGCGGCCGTGGCCGCGCAGCCGAGCGCGATCTGGTTCAGCCAGCGCCCGGCCATGTGGGTGCGGCCGACCCGCCAGGCCAGGCTCGTGCTCAGCAGCCGGTACTCGATCCAGTCCGAGATGGTGGCACCCAGCGCCAGGCCGACGATGCCCAGGTGGGGGACGTCGGGGAGGTTGCGACGCACGTCGTCCGGCAGCGGGCCCCAGGTGAAGAAGTCGCCCCAGCCCTCGATGCCGTGCGCCCCCACGAACAGGCGGTCGAACGGGAACATGAACACCAGGCCGATGGCGGCGGCCAGCACCACGCCGATGACGCCGAGGCGGGCGGGGGTCCGGGCGTCGTCGAGGGCGTAGAGCCCGTTCTGCAGCAGCCGGGCGGCGGTGATCGGCAACAGGCCCATGGACAGGAACGCCAGCGTCAGCCAGACCGCGATGGTGTCCGCCGAGTTGAAGCTGCCCCGCTCGAACACGGCCGCCACGATCACGTCCCCGACCACGATGAACAGCGTGGCGGTGGGGGCCACGTACCAGGCGATGCGGGCCATGCTGTCCTCCAGCCGCAGCCGGAAGCGCCGCCGGGTGTCGGGGTCGTGCACCTCCACCTGGGACAGGTCGGGCAGCTCGGCCGCCGCCACGCTCACGCCGAACAGGCTGACGGGCAGCAGGTACAGGACCATCGCGTAGGTCAGCGACGACACCGCGCCGGTCACCAGCAGGCTGGCCAGCAGCAGGTCGACCCAGCCCATGATCTGGATGGCGCCCCGGCCGAGCAGGACCGGCACGAAGCGCGACAGGACGCTGCGCACCCAGGCGTCGGCGGTGTCCAGGCTGAGGTGGATCTCCCCGAGGAGCCGGCGCACCGGCCCGATCTGCACGCTGAACTGCAGGATGCCCCCGGCCAGCACGCCCCAGGCGAGGGCGATGGCCAGGCTCTCCTTCTGGTCCAGCGTCTTGTAGCCGCCCACGACCAGCACCGCCGCCAGCAGCGCGATGATCTGGGCCACGTTCCACAGGACCGGCGCCACGTAGGACAGGAAGAACTGCCTGTGGCTGTTCAGCACGCCCAGGCACCAGGCCGACAGCACCAGGAAGCCGATGCCGGGGAACATGATGCGGGTGAGCTGGACCGCGAGGTCGTACGTCTCGGCGGTGAAGCCGGGGACCAGGATGCGGGTGAGCGGGGCCGCGAACACGATCCCGATCACGCTGATCGCCCCGGTCACGGCGATGAGCAGGCCGGCGATGGCGCCGGCCACCCGGCCCGCCTCCTCGTGGCGGCCCTCGGCCCGCAGGCGCGCGTACACCGGGATGAACGAAGCGGACAGGACGCCCTCGCCCAGCAGGTTCTGCATCAGGTTGGGGATGCGCAGCGCCGCCTTGAAGGCGTCGGCCGGGCCGCCGACGCCGAGGAAGGCACCGATCACCATCTCCCGGATCAGCCCGGCGCAGCGGGACAGGAAGATGCCCGCCGCCACCAGGAACGACCCCTTGGCGTTGTAGGGCGGGGGCTCCTGCGGTGGCCGGTGCTCGGCCTCGCCGCCGTCCCCGGGCGGGACGATGGGCGGCGCCGGTCCCGCGGGCGGAGGCACCGGCCGCGCCACCGGCGGCATGACCTCGGCCGGCATGACCGCCTCGTCGATCACGATGGCCTGGTGCTCGCCGGTCATCCACGGCGCGAGCGGCTGGCCGGCGACGCCCGGCGACTCGGCGGCCAGGCCGAACACGTCCTGGTGATGGACGACCAGCTCACCGGTCGGCGCGTCGGGCTCGTAGAACCGACGGGCCCGCTCACGGTTACCGGCCCCGTACTCGGGCGCCGAGCCCCGCGGCGGCGGCCGCCGCCGTCCGGGCGGCCCCGTACCGTTGGCGCGGGAGTCGCGATCGTCAGGCACTCGCCGGTTCACCAGCGCCTACCGGGACTCGCCGCCGGAGGTCTCGCCACGCGGGATCTCGCCGCCCCGAACCTCGCTGCCCGAGGTCCCGCCGCCGGGGACCTCGCCGCCCGGGATCTCGCTCCCCGCGACTTCGCCGCCCGGGACCCCGCTGCCCGAGGTCTCGCCAGCCGGGCTGTCGTCGTCCGTCGCCTCGCCGCCCGGGGACTCGCCGCCCGAGATCTCGCCACGCGGGAACTCGACGCCCGGGACCTCACGGCCGGGGAGCTCCGCACGCGGGGTGTCCCCGCCCGGGAGCTCGCCCCGCGCCGCGGCGTCCGTCTCCTCCAGCGCCTGGCGGAGGGCCTCGACCTCGGTGACGAGGTCGTCCACGTCGCGGCCCAGGCCCTCGACGTCGCCGCCGGCGCGGGCGTGGGCCGACAGCTCGAGCGTGCGGGCCACGGCCTCGTCCAGCCCGGCCCCGACCACCTGTAGCTGGTCGCGGGCGTTGGCGATCACGCCGTCGAGCCGGGCGGCCGTCGCCCGCTGGCCCTGGAGCGACTGCAGGACCCGATCGGCGCTGTCGTCGGCGCCGCCCGTCCGTTGCTGCAGCTGGCGGTCGACGGAGGCCAGGTCGATGCCCCGGCGGGCCTGGACCAGCGCCTCGCCCTGCTGGGCCACGTGCCAGGACTCCTCGACGCCGGTGTCGACCCGGGCCGCGATCTCCCGCAGCCGGTCCCGCAGGGGACCGGCCGGCGCCCGCTCGACGGCCTCGCTGAACCGGGTGCGGGCCTGCAGCGCGTTCTGCACGTAGCGGCGCCAGGGATCGTGCAGCGTGAACGGGTCGATGCGGGCTTGCCGGGGCGCCCGGGGCACCCGCCGCCACACGTTGGCCAGCCACGCGGCCAGCCCGAGGAGCAGCGCCACCGGCAGGGGCACGCTCAGCACCACGGCGACCACCGCCACCACCACGGCCAGGACGATGCCCAGCGGGGACGTGACGGCCCTGGCCCCCTGGGGGGTGAGCAGGCGGTCGCGGAACGACAGCGGCGGCATGATGCCGTTCACGTTACGCGGGTGGATCGCCCGTCCGACGCATCGGGCGGGCGGGTCGACACGCGGGGCGCTCACTCGGCCCCGTAGCGCTCCAGGGACTGGGTGACCGTGTCCTGGGCATCGGCCAGAGAGGACTGGATGTCGGCGTTGTCGAACAGCACGGCTTCCATCGCCGACTCGAGGGCGTCGCTGAAGTCGGTGTACGGCCCGATGAGCGGACCGGGCTCGTCCGGGTCGGCGTCCTGCAGCTGATCGACCGCCGGCTTGATCAGGACGCCGGCCACGCTGTCCTGCCAGAACGCCTGCACGTCGGGCTCGTCCACCACCGACTTCACGATGGGCAGGTAGCCACCGTGGGTGTGCCAGGCCTTGGCGTTCTCGGGCTGGAGCATGTACTCGAGGAACTTCCAGGATGCGGCCTGCTGGGCGGGCTCCGAGGCGTTGACGATGAAGAAGCCGCTGCCGCCCGGGTGGACCTGCCCCGAGGACTCGATCCCGGGGAACGGCCCCGACGCCGGCAGCAGCCCGCTGGGGTCGATGCCGGAGACGTCCACGTCCGCGCCCACGTCCGCGGGGGTGAGGTTCCCGCCCAGGGCGGACGCGATGTTGACGGAGGCGCCGGACGTCTCGATCAGCATCGAGGACTCCTGGGCGGCCAGGGCGATGTACTGGTCGACGCTGCCCTCGGTGTTGGCGAACACGTTGAGCAGGCCCTCGTCGTCCATCTTGCGCAGGAGCTGGAGGATGTCGACGGCCTCGGGGGTGTTGAAGGTGGCCTTGGTCGCCTTGCCGTCGCGGCCGTTGCCGTTGTTCACCACGTCGACGCCTTCGCCGCTCAGCCAGTTCTCGAAGATGGCGCTGCTCACCTTGAACGAGACCGGCTTGGCGATGCCCGCGGCCTTGAGCTTCTTCGCCGCCTCGTAGACCTCCTGGAGGGTGCCGGGCGGGTCGTTGGGGTCGAGGCCGGCCCGCACCCAGTGCGCCTTGTTGTAGTAGAGGATCTGCGAGCTGACGTTCATGTAGCCCGGGTAGAGCACGTCGTTGACCGAGAACGTCGACCGCACCGCGGGCTCGATGTTCGTGGGGTCGTAGCCGTCGGCCTCCATGCACGACTGCGCCGGCAGGATCAGCCCGCTGTCGGCGATCACCTGGAGCTGGGTGTTCTCCAGCATGACGAGGTCGGGAAGCTGCCTGGTGTCGGCCGAGGCCGCGCTCTCGAACTTGCGGTAGACCTCGGCGAACGACTGGCCCTGGTCGCTGGCGGTGAGCTTCACCTTGTCCTGGCTGGCGTTGAAGCCCGACACCATCGACTCGAGCGTGTTCTTGGTCTCGCCGCCGAGGCCGCCGTACCAGAGCGTGATCTCGGTGGGGCCGTCCGCGTCCTCCAGCGCCTGCAACGGGCAGTCGGGCAGGGTGACCTCGCCGTTGTCGGCGACCACCTGCTGGCCGCTCCCGCCCGAGGTGGGCGGGTCGCTGCACGCGGCCGCCACCAGGGCGAACAGCGCCACGGCCGCGATGGCGGCACGCCGGCGGGCGAAGAGCGACATGGTGCCTCCTGGGACACGACGGGGCCGGGTCATCCCTTGACCGCCCCCGCGGTCAGGCCCCGGATGATCTGGCGGGAGAACGCCAGCAGCAGCGCCACGACGGGCAGCGCCACGATCAGCGCGGCGGCCACGCTGCGGTTGGACTCCTGCACGTTGGTGCCGGTGATGGTGCGCAGGGCCAGCTGGGCGGTCTGGTAGCGGCTGTCGTCGATGACGGATCGCGGCCACAGGTACTGGTTCCAGGCGCCCAGGGCGGCGATGACGGTGAACGATGCGATGACCGGCCGGGTCAGCGGCACCGCGAAGCGCCAGAGGAAGGCCATGTGGCCGTAGCCGTCGAGGCGCGTGGCGTCCTGGATCTCGGGCGGCACCCCCTTGAACCCCTGCCGGATGAGGAACGTGCCGAAGGCCGTCGCCGCGAACGGCACGACCAGCCCGGCGTTGGAGTTGACCCAGCCCAGCGTGCGGATGGTCTGCACGTTGGCCAGCAGCGTCACCTCGAGGGGCAGCAGCAGCGTGCCGAGGGTGACCGCGAACAGCAGGTTCTTGAACGGGAAGCGCAGGAAGGCGAAGGCGTAGGCAGCCATGATCGCGGTGACCAGCTGGGCGACGGTGATCATGGTAGTGACGGTCAGGCTGCGGACCAGGGCGGGCCCGAGGTTGCCGTCGTCGTAGGCCGAGTTCCACACCTCGGCGCCGAAGGCGATGACCACGACGGCGGTCACGAACAGCCCGGTGAGCCCGCCCAGCAGCAGCGGGCGCCACACCGGGCGCAGCTTCTCGAAGCCGATGACCTGGGTGGCGCCGATCAGGACCACCGAGCCCAGCCACCACGCCGGGGTGGACGGGGAGCGGTCCAGGGCCGCCGCCCAGATCTGGCTGGCCATGGCCGCGGTCGCCACCGTGCCCGCGGCCACCGCCACCAGCCGGCGGGGCGAGGTCAGGGCCCGGGGATGGCGCACCGTGCCGCCCGCCACCTTCAGCTGCACCCAGGCCAGGGCGGCCACCACGATCAACGTGCGGACCACGACGGAGAACACCCCGCCGGTGAGCCAGGTGCGGTCCTTCCACTGCACGCTCACCGGGTGCAGCGGCGCGCCGGCGTTCAGGTAGTCGAAGGGCGGCGACAGCGCCTGGAGCACCGCGAACACGAGCGGGACCAGCACGACGGCCGCCAGCAGCACCAGCACCGCGTACTGGCCGGTGAGCCCCAGGACCCGGCGCCGCGACGACTTGCCGATCGTGGCGGCCTTGAGCTCGGACGCCGAGGTGCCCAGCACGGCGCCGGTGTCCGCCGCCACCCGCTCGTCCACCAGGGTGTCACCGGGCATAGTGGACCCTCCGGTTGAGGATGGAGAACTGCAGCGCGGTGATGACCAGGGTGATGAAGAACAGGCCCACCGAGTACACCGCCCCGATCGTGATGTTGTCCGGCCGGTTGAGCTTCTGGATCTTGTAGACCAGCGTCTCGGTGACCTGGATCGGGCCGCCCTTGGTGAGCAGGTCGATCTGGGCGAACGCCTGGAGGCCGTGGATCACCAGGACCACCAGCAGGAACAGCAGGACCGGGGACAGCAGCGGCAGCGTGATGCGCAGCAGGCGGCGGGTGGGCCCGTAGCCGTCGAGCGTGGCCGCCTCCACCACTTCGTCGGGGATGGTCTGCAGGCCGGCCAGCACGATCACGAACGACAGGCCCAGGTTCTGCCACACCGAGCTCAGCGACACCGCGAACATCGCCATGTCGGGGTTGGTGAGCCAGTCCACCTTGAACAGGCCGATGGTCGGCTGGAAGAAGTAGAGGAACACGACCGACGTGACGGCCACCGAGCTGGCGATCGTGGACGAGAAGATGGCCTGGAAGATCTTGATGCCCTTGAGCCGGCGGTGGGCCGCCACCGCCAGCAGGATGCCGAGGATCAGGCCGGCGGGCACCGTGAAGAGCACGAACTGGAGGCTGTGCCAGGCGCCGTCGCGGAAGTCCTGGCCGGTCAGCTCCTCGCGGTAGAGCCGCAGCCCGACGTGCTCGAAGAAGGCCCCGTTGCGGCGGCTCTCGAACGTCCCCCAGTGCATCAGGTTGAGGAACGGCCGGTAGAAGAACACCACGAAGATGACCATGGACGGCAGCAGCAGGGCGTAGGCGAGCAGCACGTCCTTGAGGCGGTAGCGGGGGCGCTTGCGCCACCGGGGCCGCCGGGGCCGGGGCGGCGCGTCCTCCGGCGCCGCGACCGCTCCCGCGACCTCGACGCCCGCCTCCCGGGCGGACTCGGCCGTCGTCACGCCAGCCTCTCGGTGCTGTCCGGGTCGAACAGGTGGACGTGAGCCGGGTCGACCGCCACGCGCGCGTTGCTCCCGGCGTCGACGGCCGCCATGCCGACCTGGCGTACGACGACCTCGGCCTCGCCGATCGTGGCGAACACCAGGCACTCGTGGCCGAGCCACTCCACCGCCCGGACCTTCAGGTCCAGCGGGCCGTCCGGGGTGATCGTGAGGTGCTCGGGGCGGACGCCGACGACCAGCGGCCGTCCTTCCGCCAGCCCCGCGGCCCGGGCCGGATCGAGGCCCACCCGGCCGCCGGCCACGGCCACCGCCGAGCCGCCTTCGCTGGTGAAGGTCCCGTCCAGCGTGTTCATGGGGGGCGTGCCGATGAACTGGGCCACGAACAGGTTGGCGGGCGTGTCGTACACCGCCTGGGGCGTGCCCACCTGCTGCAGCCGCCCGGCGGACATGATGGCGATCCGGTCGGCCATCGTCATGGCCTCGACCTGGTCGTGGGTGACGTAGACGACCGTGGTGGCCACCCTCTGGTGGAGGTCCACCAGCTCCAGGCGGGTCTGGGCCCGCAGCTTGGCGTCGAGGTTGGAGAGCGGCTCGTCCATCAGGAACGCCTGGGGGCGGCCCACGAACGCCCGGGCCAGGGCCACGCGCTGGCGCTGCCCGCCCGAGAGCGCGGCCGGCTTGCGCCCCAGCAGCCCGTCGAGGCCGAGGACCCGCGCCGCCTCGGCCACGCGCTCCTGGCGCTCGGCCCGGGTGAGCTTGCGGGCGGGCCGGTCCGGGCCGTCCGCGTGATAGCGCCGCACCAGCAGCGGGGACTCGATGTTCCGCTGCACCGTCATGTGGGGGTAGAGGGCGTAGCTCTGGAACACCATCGACACGTCCCGCTTGGCCGGGTCCACGTCGTTGACCACGGTGTCGCCGATGAGCAGCTTGCCCTCGGTGATGTCCTCCAGCCCGGCGATCATCCGCAGGGCGGTCGTCTTGCCGCAGCCCGACGGGCCGAGCAGGACCATGAACTCGCCGTCGCTGATCTCCAGGTCGAGGTCGTCCACGGCGACCACGTCGTCGAACCGCTTGGTGACGTTCTGGAACGTCAGGCTGGCCACGTGCGACCTCCCCACCCTCGGCGTCCGCGCCGGGGCGCAACATAGAGCATGGCGCCGGGCTCCGATGCGCGCCGCATCGGGTGGGGGCCCCGAGTGACCGGCTGCGCATTTCCAACCACACACCGTACGCTGGGGCGTTCGTTGGCGGTGATCTGGAGGCGGGCCATGAGCGAGCTTGTCGAGCGAATCAGAAACACAGTGCGTTACTCGGCCCCGTGGGCCGAGCACTCATCGCGCGCAGCCCGAAGGGTGCGCCGATGAGTGACTGGGAGTGGCCCGAGGAGCGGGTCTGGCTCGACCGGTCGTCCCCCAAGTGGTGGTTGTTCCTGGCACTGGGCGCGGTGGCCATCGTGATCGGGATCATCCTGCTGCTCGATCTGTTCACGGCGGTGGCCACGCTGGCGCTGCTCGTCGCCCTCGGGTTCCTGGCCACGGGGATCAGCGAGGTCATGACCGCGGGCCGCTACCGCAACGTCCTCGGGCTGGTCGCAGGGGCCGTGCTGATCCTCGCCGGCCTCGCCGCGCTCGTCTGGCCCGACATCACGCTGTGGGCGCTGGCCGTGGTGACCGGGATCGGGATGATCGTGTCGGGCGTGGTGCGGATCATGGGCGCGCTGTCGCTGCGCCTCGAGGGCTGGGGCTGGCTGCTGTTCGGGGGGGCCATCAGCGTGCTGATCGGGGTGCTGGCGCTGTTCTGGCCGGGCGCGACGATCCTGGTCCTGGCCATCCTGCTGGGCCTGCGGCTGGTGGTGTTCGGGATCAGCGAGGTCATGTTCGGGCTCTCGCTCCACGCCGCCCGCACGATCCGCTGATGATCCCCTGACCCCTTACGGGGTCAGGCGGGGATGTCTGCCGCGGTCAGCGTCGTGAGCTGCTCGTCCGTGGGCGAGTCGAGGGCCACCAGCCGGCTGGCCTGGTTGGCCACGGCCGCCTCGAACAGGTTGCGGGCCAGGCGCCCGTTGCCGAAGCCGTGTCCCCGGGACTGGGTGCCGAGCCACGCCCGCACCGCAGCCCGGGCGCCGTCGTCGAGCGTGTAGCGGCCTTCGGCCCCCAGCGACTCGACGATGGCCACCAGCTCGTCATCGCTGTAGTCGGGGAAGTGGATGGTCTTGGGGAAGCGGGAGGCCATGCCCGGGTTGGCGTCCACCAGGCTCGCCATCTCGTCGGGGTAGCCGGCGAGGATCACGACGAGCCGGTCGCGCCGGTCCTCCACCAGCTTGACCAGCGTGTCGATGGCCTCGCGGCCGAAGTCGTCGTCGCCG
>DATBGF010000016.1:0-1581 GCA_036558145.1 Acidimicrobiales bacterium | reverse complement strand
GGCGGCTGTCCGACCGGTTCGGCCGGCGGGTGGTCGTGTTCGCGGGGCTGCTGGTGGCGTGCGGGGGGCTGGCGCTGTTCGCCGCAGCGAGCTCAATCGTCTGGCTGTTCGCCGCGCGGGCCGTCCAGGGCCTCGCGGTGGGCATGGTCAGCGGTGCGGCGACGGCGGCGCTCGTGGAGCTCGATCCGGCCGGGGAGGCCCGCCGTCCCGCCCTGCTGGCGGGGCTGGCGCAGGCCGCGGGAAGCGGAGCCGGCCCGCTGGTCGCGGGGATGCTGGCCCAGTGGGCGCCGGCGCCGCTCCGGCTGTCGTTCCTCGTGCTGCTCGGCGCCACGGTCGTGGCGGCCGCGTTCGTGTTGACGCTCCCGCGCGGCGGGGGCGGGGGCGAGCCTTGGCGGATCCAGCTGCCGAGAGTGCCCGGCGAGATTCTCGGGGACTTCCTCCGGGTCGGGCTGACCGCCGGCATCGTGTGGGCCGCGCTGGCGCTCTGCCTGTCGATCGTCCCGTCCTACTCGGCCCAGCTGCTCCGGACGGACGACCTCGCCCTGCTCGGCGCCATGGCCGCGCTGGCGCTCGCCGCCTCCTGCGTTGCGCAGGTCGTGTCTCGACGGTTCCACGGCCGGCCGCAGCCGGCGCAGGCCCGCGGCCTGGTGGTCCTCGCCGCCGGGCTGGCCGCGCTGGTCCTCGCCGCGCCGCTGCACTCGCTGCCGCTGCTCCTGGTCTCGGCGCTCGCTATCGGGGTCGGCCACGGGCTGAGCTTCCTCGACGCGCAGGCCGAGCTGAACGACATGGCCCCGTCGAAGCGCCGGGGCGAGATCACGGCGGCGTTCATCGTCTGCATCTACGTGCTCGTGGGCGGGTCGGTCGTCGCCTCCGGGCTGCTCGGGCTCCGGCTGTCGCTCCAGGCCTCCGTCGGGACGGTCGCGGTGGTCCTCGCGGCCGCCGCCCTGGTCACCGCGGTCTGGCAGGCACGCTCGGGCCGGCGCGTCCGAGGTCACCGTCGGGCGTGAGCCCGGGTCACCGCACCCACATCTGGTCCACCAACGGCCCCCACTGCGGGCTCACCAGGAAGTTCCCGAGCCGGCCGGACACGAGGTTCGCCCAGTTCCGGTCGACCAGCGGAACCCAGGGCGCCCTGACGACGATGTCGTGCTCGATCGAGGACCACTGCCGACGCGCCGCCGCGGGATCGGAGACCTGCAGCCGGGACGCCCGGTCCATCCGGAGGTCGAGGGCCCGGTCGCAGAATCCGCTCTCGTTCGACGGAGCGTCGCACCGGGCGATCGCCCCGATGAACCCCTCCTCCGACGGGAAGTCCGTCGTCCACCCCGTGAACGCGACCTGGGCCTTCCGGGGGTGCCCGAACAGCGCCCGTCCGTAGGCGGCGTCGTCCACGGAATGGACGGATGCCCGGTACCTGAGTCGTTCCAGCACGTCCCGGACGTAGCCGGCGACCTGGGGGAAGTAGTCGGGCGCCGCCCACACCGTCACCTTGGTGCCGGCCGTGCCGGACTCGGCGACGAGCGAGCGGGCCGTGGCCATGTCCGGCGCCGTCCACCGGTCGCCGGGGCCCTCGGAGAACGG
>DATBGF010000015.1:0-6722 GCA_036558145.1 Acidimicrobiales bacterium | reverse complement strand
ACGCGGGCGGTCGGGTCCGCCGCCTTGATGGCCTGGGTGATGGCCGCCGCGTAGGCGGCCTGCTCGGTGCGCTGGCCGACCCGGCCGTCCGGCCCGGACGAGAAGTGGTTGCTCAGCGCCCACAGGTCGAACGTCTCGCTGCTCCCCGGCGACGCCGCCACCAGGAAGTGCGCCACCTGCGGCGCCCGGGTGAAGACGTTGCCGCCGTCCACCCCGGTCGAGGTGTCGACGTCGGCGGGCAGCACGGCGTTGAGCGTCTTGGGGTTGGACACGTCGCTGTTGGACGGCAGGCCCGCGGAGCGGTACTGGACGGTCGGCGACGAGCCCAGCACCGGGTCGGCGGCCGTGGCCGGGGCCAGGCTCACCCGGTCGGGCCGGAACATGACGGCGGCGGTGATGCCGCGGTCGTCGGCGCCGTTGCGGTCGTAGGCGGCGTCGTAGGTGCCGCCGCCCGCGGCCCCGATGGCCAGCGCCAGCTCCTGGAGCGTGTCGGGCTTGCCGTCGCCCAGCTCGGGCCCGCCGCAGGCCAGGGCTCCGTTGACCACCGAGCAGATGTCCTGGTCCTCGGCCTCCTGGGTCAGCAGGATGTCGGGGGAGTGCAGGTCGTTGGTGATCTGGGCCGCGATCTCGTGCAGGCGCGCCTGGTAGACGGCGTCGCTGGCGGGCACGAAGTCGAACGGCGGGCTCACGCCCGGACAGCCCGGGTTGCCCACGAAGTCGCAGCCGTCGGTGGGATCGTCGCGGAAGTCGTAGAGGTTCTCGACGTTGTAGGTCGACACCGCCACCTCACGGTTGCGGTGGGCCGCAGCCGGCGGGTTGTTGAGCGACAGGTCCGGGCCGTCGCTGAACGCGGCCGACTCGACCTGGATGCCGTACTTCTCGAACGAGAAGAACAGGCCGCCCACCGCATCGTCGTCGAGCGTGTCCAGCACCGAGACGCCGGGCAGCAGCTGGAACGAGTCGCCGGTCTGGGCCTTGACGCCCAGCGACGCCATCATGATCCGGTTGCCGTTGCCGTCGTCGAACAGCGGCGTGGGCTGGTTGTCGAGCGGGTGCGGGTCCCGGAACACCCGGCGGGCGTACGGATCGGTCCGGGCGGCCAGCGGGTCGTCGGGCCGGATCACCCACACCTCGCTGTCGGCCGTGCCTGGGAACACGTCCCGCCCGCTGGTGGCGATGCTGCCCGCGGGGATGCGGAGGCGCTCGCCCTCGTGGCGCTCCCAGTAGCGGTTGGCGTCGGCCAGGACGGTGGGCGGATCGGCCTCGGTCACCACCACGTCGCTGTCGGGGTCGAGCCCGGTGGCCGCCACCGAGACCAGCCGGGGGCTGGTCAGCTCGGTGAGGGCGAAGAACTCCGAGACGGTGGCCCGCAGCACCAGCTCGTCACCCACGGACGGCAGGTAGGCCGGGCCGCCGTCGGCGCGCAGGATGGTCGTGAAGCCGCCCAGGAACACGAACACGCCGTCCGAGGTCGTGGGGTCGCTGTCCGCCGTCGCCGGGGTGTTCTGCAGGAAGAAGCCGTTCTGGAGCCCACCGGTCGAGGTGCGGGCCAGGGTCTTCTGGGTCACGACGCCTTGCACCACGACCTGCTGGCCCACCAGCGGGGACTGGAACGTGTCGCCCACGGTGGTGTCGGTCACGGGGCCCTGGACCTCGCCGATGGGCCGGATGGCCTGGACGCCGACGGACAGCGTGCAGGTGGCCGTCTGGGGGGAGGCGTCGTCGTTGGTGGCGGTGAGCGACACGGTGTAGGTGCCGGCGGGAACGTCGCCGCTCACGGTCACCTGGGCCGACGCGGTGCCGCCCACCCCGGAGGCGGGCGTGAAGGCGGTGCGGCTGACGGTGCCGGCCGCCGGGGTCGGGCTGACGCCGGTCACGTCCAGGTCCACCACAGTGCCGTCGGGATCGGTGGCGGTGACGGTCCGGCTGACCGGGGTGCCGGCCACGGTGGACAGCGGCCCCCCGCAGGCGATGGCGATGGGCTGGTTGCCGCCGCCCGGGTCGAACGTGTGGGCGCCGAAGCCGTCGAGGGTGTTGACCGCGAAGCCCTCCCACTCGGCCGCGGGATCGAACGGGTTGGTGCCGTCGGGGTCGCCGGCGCTGATCGTCGCGATCCGGCGCAGCGTGTTGTCGGCGGTGCTGGTCAGCCCCGTGCCCCACTCGGTGCCGGGGTCGACGCCGATCTGGCCGATGACGTCGAGCGGCGCTCCCGCCTTGCGCAGGACCACGGCGTCGTCGCCGTTCCAGTTGGCGACCGCGGGCGCCAGCTGGTCGGCCTGGGCGACCAGCGCGGGGTCGGCGTCGGCCCGGGACACGACGAACACGTCGCCGTCGGCCACGGTGCCGCTGAGGCCCACGCTCTGGCTCACGGTGGGCGAGCCGTTGCTGTACAGCTCCAGCGTGTAGCCGCCCGCGGCCAGGTCGACGGGCGCGCCGGTCCCGTTGAAGATCTCGACCGCCTTGTTGAAGCCCGTCCCCTCGGCGTACTCGGAGAAGAACAGGTCGGCCGGCACCGCGGCGGCCACCGGAGCGCCGGCCACGACGGTGGTGCCGAGCGCCGCGACCGGCAGCGCGAGGCAGGTGGTGAGGCTGATGGCGGCGACGCGACGGAGGCCCATGGCGCCGGACGGTAGACGCTGGAAGCGGCCTCGTCGTGCCCTAACCGCTACCCGAAGGTGAACGCTGTCTGTCCTGCGGGGCAACAGCCCACCCCGGAGGGTCGTCCGCGCCGATGGCGCGGCCGGCCCAACGCACGGCACCGGGGGTGGCCGACAGCCGCGCCACGAGGCCCTGCATGGGCACGCCGTCGGCCTCCACGATGCTGCCCCGGGCCCGCACCTGGGGGTCGGCGAACACCGCGGCCATGTCGTAGATGGGGGCGGCCGCGGCGTGGGCGTCCTCGAAGGCGGCCACCACCTCGCCGACCGTGCGGGCCGCGCAGAACGCGGCCATGGCCGCGTCGATCTCGTCCCGGGCCTCGATCCGGCCGCCGAAGGACTGCAGGTCGTCCCGCCCGCCCAGGCCGATCAGCTCCATGACCCGGCGGCCCACGGACTCGGCCGACGCCGACACCGCCACCCACTCGCCGTCCGAGCACTGCCAGGTCCCCCGGGGCACCGAGTAGGGCAGGCTCGACCCGTTCCGTTGCTGCAGGAAGCCCGTCATCCCGAACGCGGGCGGCAGCGGGCCCATGCACTGGAGCAGCGACTCGAGCAGCGTCACGTCCACCACCTGGCCCACGCCCGAGTGCAGCGCCACCATGATCGAGAACGCCGCGGCCAGCGCTGTCACCTCGTCGGTCAGCGCGATGGGCGGCAGCAGGGGGCCGCCGTCGGGCTCGCCGTTGATGGCGGCGAAGCCGGACATGGCCTCGGCCAGCGTGGCGAACCCCGGGCGGTGGGCGTAGGGACCGTCCTGGCCGAACGCCGTGACCCGGCACACCACCAGCCGGGGGTTGCGGGCGAGCAGCACGTCGGGGCCGAGGCCGAGGCGCTCCAGCACCCCGGGGCGGAAGTTCTCGACCAGCACGTGGGCGTCGTCCACCAGCCCCAGCAGCGTGTCGCGGCCGTCGTCGGACTTGAGGTCGAGGGTGGCGCAGCGCTTGTTGCGGCCGACGACCTTCCAGTAGGCGGAGGTGCCGTCGCGGGGGTCGGGCAACCCCATCGTGCGGGTCGAGTCGCCGGTACCGGGACGCTCGATCTTGAGCACGTCGGCACCGAAGTCGGCCAGGTAACGGGCCGCGCCGGGCCCGGCCACCACGGTGGCCAGGTCGATCACCCGCATGCCCGCCAGGGGCCCCGATGTCACGGTCACCGGCGCTCCGTGGCGATGGGGAAGCAGCGGTCCTCGATCGAGCCGAACGCGTACATCTCGTAGAGGCCGCCGTACATGTCCCGGGTCTTGTGGCTCCACGCCAGGGCGTCGGGCGCCGAGATCCGGCGGAACACCTGGAGGATGCCGCCCTCGTAGACCCGGTACTCGGCCCAGGCGCCGGGGAAGTCCTTCACGCAGGCCACCTCGACCCAGGGCAGGCCGCCGGTCGCCGAGAAGTGGCGGACCCGGTTGCGGTGGGTGTGTCCCGCGAAGTAGCCGGCGATGCGCGGCCGCCGGGCCACGACCGCCACGAGCTGCTCGGAGTCGTCGGGGTTGATGCCGAAGTAGGCCTCCGGGCGGTCGGCCGAGTCGGGGCTCCAGGCGTGGTGGTGGCCGAACAGCAGCACCGGCCGGTCCGCCTCGGCCGCCGTCTGGTCCAGCCACTCCAGCGTCTCGGCCGACACCCCGCCCGACGCCTTGCCGGGGACGGACGTGTCGATCACCGCCAGGCTCACGCCCGGCAGCGTCACCAGCAGGGGCGCGTGGGAGGCGAAGTCCTCGCCGTAGTAGGCGTCGTGGTTGCCCCGCACGTGCACCAGCCGCTCGCCGAACGCCGGCCCGTAGGCGTTGAGGAACATCTGGTACTCGGCCCGGGTGCCCATCGAGGTCAGGTCGCCCTTGACCACGACCGCGTCCGGGTCGATGGCCTTGATGTCGGCGATGGCGCCCCGGTTCATGACCTCCGGATAGGGATCGTCGCCCGGCGCCGCGGTGTAGATGGGGTCGTCGTCGACCCCGTTGAGGATGCCGCACTCGATCTCGCCGAAGTGGACGTCGTTGACGGTGGCCACGGTGGCCAGCCGCTCGCCCGGCGGGCGGGGCAGGGTGTGGAAGCGCAGGCCGTCGCGCTCGTAGTCCGTGTCCGGCTCCAGGCCCCGGTGCTCGTGGATCTCGACGCCGTCGTGGAAGACGGCCTCGTCGTCGGCGACGGTCGTCATGTCCACGGCAGCTGCTCCTGGGGGAGTGGGCGGATCAGACCTTGACGACGTAGCTGTCGACGATGATGTCGTGCCACGCCTGGCTGTCGGGGTTCCACAGCATCCAGAGATACCCCACGAAGCACACCAGTCCCGAAAGCAGCCGCGCGAAGTAGCGGCCGAAGCCGCGCCCGCGGCCGATCGGACCGCCCGTGAGCTTGTCCACCACCCGGATCCCGACCACCCGCTTGCCCACCGTCTGGCCCGACGAACCACCTTCGAGCAGCGCGTAGTAGACGACGATGCCCACCAGCGCAGCCAGGACGAGCACCCCGAAGATGGTCCAGGTCAGATCGTTGGGCACGTTGCAGAGCGCGTTGGGCCGGTCGTTGTCGAACCCGGTGATGGTGCCGTTCTCGACGGTGCAGGGCGTCGTGCGGCGGGGCCCGAACGCCACGGCCAGGATGGCGGGGAGGACGAACAGGCCCGTCAGGACCATGTCGACCAGCAGGGCCGCCAGGCGCTCCCAGAAGCTCGCCATGTGGGCGACGGTCCGGTAGCCGCGGGGCTCGGCGCCCTCCGACCAGGCGGCGTCGCCGAGGTCGGGAAGGTCCGACGAGGGGGTTCCACCACCTGGAGTAGGAGGAAGGCCGCCCATAGCGGCAGCCTAGGTCACGGGTTCCCCCGACGACTTACCCGTGCGTGGCCGGAAGTTCACCTTTTCTGCGTAGTCCGGCCTCACCACGGGCGATTGCGGCGCAACGGGACCGGCTTCGACCACCAGCGCCCGGAGAAGCGCCAGCGGGAGGTCGACTCCTCCGGCGCGGCCACCGGCTGGGGCCACGTCACCTCGACCGCGGCCACGATCGCCGCCACCTCCTCGTCGCTGGCCTCGCCACCGCGGGTGACGGACACGGCCGGGCCTTCAGGGTCCGCCATCGGCTTAGAGCGGCACGTTGCCGTGCTTGCGCTTGGGCAGCTCCTCGCGCTTCGAGCGCATCAGCTCGAAGCCGGCGATGAGCTTGACCCGGGTCTCGGCCGGGTCGATCACGTCGTCGATGTAGCCCCGCTCCGCCGCCTGGTACGGGTTGGCGAAGCGCTCGGTGTACTCCTCGACCAGCTCGGCCTTGCGGGTGTCGGGATCCTCGGCCTCCAGGATCTCCCGGCGGTAGGCGATCTCGACCGCACCCTGGGGGCCCATGACCGCCAGCTCGCCCGAGGGCCAGGCGAACGCGAGGTCGGCGCCGATCGACTTGGAGTTCATGACCACGTAGGCACCGCCGTAGGCCTTGCGGGTCACCACCTGGATGCGGGGCACGGTCGACTCGCAGAAGGCGTAGAGCAGCTTGGCGCCGTGGCGGATGATGCCGCCGTGCTCCTGGTCGACGCCGGGCAGGAAGCCGGGCACGTCGACGAACGACAGCATCGGGATGTTGAAGGCGTCGCAGGTGCGCACGAAACGGGCCGCCTTCTCCGACGACTCGATGTCGAGCACGCCGGCGAGGTGCATCGGCTGGTTGCCGATGATGCCGACCACATGGCCGTCGAGGCGGGCGTAGGCGCACACGATGTTGGGGGCCCAGCGGCCCGCGTACTCGAAGTAGTCGCCGTCGTCGACGACCGCCTCGATCACCTTCTTCATGTCGTAGGGGTGGTGCGAGGCGGCGGGGATGATGTCCCGCAGCTCGGGGCAGAGGCGGGTGGGGTCGTCCTCGCTGGCGACCGCGGGCGGCTCCTCCAGGTTGTTGGAGGGGAGGAAGCCGAGCAGGTAGCGCACGTCCTCCAGGCACGCCGCGTCGTCGGCCGAGGTGAAGTGGCACACGCCCGAGCGGGAGGCGTGGGCGATGGCGCCGCCCAGCTCCTGCTGGGTCACGGTCTCGCCGGTCACGGTCTTCACCACGTCGGGGCCGGTGATGAACATGTACGACGTGT
>DATBGF010000014.1:0-3738 GCA_036558145.1 Acidimicrobiales bacterium | reverse complement strand
GTCTCGTCGGTGTGGGTGAAGAACCGCAGCAGGACGTGCAGGGTGAGCTCGTAGGCCAGCCCGGCGAGCTCGGCGACCTGGCGGGTCTCCGGGTCGGTGATGATCGGGCGGGGGGCGGTGAGGTCGAAGGGCTGGCGCAGGTAGGCGGCCAGCACCGGCCGGGCGGGCTCGAAGCTCGGGTCGGCCTGGCGCAGGGCGTCGAACTCCTGGCGCACGGAGAGGAACCGGCCGTAGTGGGCGTCCTCCCAGGCGCCCTGGGCTCCTTCGCCCTGCTCGATGATCTCCTCGACCGCGGCCAGGGCGGAGTCGAGGTCGGTGACCGGGACGACCTGCGGCCAGCCGCCGAAGAGCTCGGGCGTGGCCTGGGCCCGGGGTGAGCCCACGAACAGCGCGTGCTCGCCGAAGCGGGACGCGAGCGTCCGCATGCCCTCGGCGATGCCGCGGTACAGGTGCCCGACGGTCTCGAACTCCTGGCCCCGGGGGAGCAGCTCGTGGGCGTCCACGGCATCGCGGGCCGCGACGGTGGGGACGAACTCGGTGGCGTCGTCGCGGTGCATGCCCTCGGGCCGCTCGAGGAACAGGAAGTGGTCGAGCGCCTGGTCGCCGAAGGGCAGCAGGTCGAGCTGGACCGCGGTCGGGAAGTAGCCGGTCAGCTGCGGGAAGTTGGGCCGGCCGAGCGCGGGCGAGATGCCGAGCGAGGACTTCACGTTCGCCACCAGGGACATGTGCAGCATCTCCTCGATGGCGATGCCCCGCAGCTTCGCCCGCCAGCGGTCGACGGCCGCGGCCTGCTCGGCGGTCAGGCCCTCGTCCGTCCCGTCCTTGAGGCTGAACTCGGCGAACAGGTACTGGCACATGATCATGTGCTCCAGCTGCATCGCCTCGGCGAGCAGCCACCAGAGGTGCTCCCGGTGGGCGACCACGACGCTCTGCTCCGACATGCCGGACAGTTCACACGATCCGGCCCCCGCCCCTCACCCCCGGCCCGTCCCGGTAGGGTCGGCGGCATGCTCAAGGCCGGCGACAAGGCGCCCGACTTCACCCTGTCCGATCAGGACGGCGAGACGTTCCACCTGGCGGAGTCCCTCGCGGACCGCAAGGCGTGGCACCTCGTCTACTTCTATCCGAAGGCGGACACGCCGGGGTGCACGACCCAGGCGTGCGGGCTGCGGGACATCCTGGGTGACATCGGGGACACGGTGGTGATCGGGATCAGCCCCGACAAGCCCGCGAAGCAGAAGAAGTTCGACGAGAAGTACAGCCTGGGCTTCCCGCTGCTGGCCGACGAGGACCACAGCGTGGCCGAGGCCTACGGGTCGTGGGGCGAGAAGTCGATGTACGGCCGCAAGTACATGGGGATCATCAGGTCCGCCTACCTGGTGGACGAGAACGGCGTCCTGGTGGCGGCGTGGCCCAAGATCAGCCCCAAGGACACCCCCACCAACCTGCTCAAGGCGCTGTCCGGCTGAGCGATCTCACACGGCCGCGCCGGGGAGCGTTGTCCTGGTGGTGATGCTGCCCCCGTTCCAGAGCCTGCTCGACGAGCATGCGGCCGACCTGCACCGCTTCCTCGCGGCGTCG
This sequence comes from Acidimicrobiales bacterium, assembly GCA_036558145.1. Lineage (GTDB taxonomy): Bacteria > Actinomycetota > Acidimicrobiia > Acidimicrobiales > VFJN01 > ZC4RG19. The sequence continues at coordinate 2,157 of DATBGF010000014.1, read as the reverse complement.
GTCGGGCCCCACGACGGGGCCGACTGCTTCCAGGAGACGGTGATCTCGGCGCTGCGGGCCTATCCCGGCCTGCACCACGCCGACAACCTGCGCGGCTGGCTGTTCACGATCGCCCACCGCAAGGTGGTCGACCACGCCCGCCGCCGGGCGCGCCAGGCGGTCCCGGTGGCCGAGCCGCCCGAGGTGGGCTCGCTCGACCCCGACCGCCTCGCCGACCGGGACCTCTGGGACGCGGTGCGGGCGCTCCCGCCCAAGCAGCGCACCGCGGTCGTGCAGCGCTACCTGCTCGACCGGCCCTACGCCGAGGTGGCCGAGGTCATCGGCTGCAGCGAGGCGGCGGCCCGCCAGAACGTGCGCGCCGGGCTGCGGTCACTGCGCGCCGGCCTGCCCCAGGAGGTGAGCTCATGAGCCGTGACGACGATCTCGACGGCGACCTGGTGGCGCGCCTGCGCCACGGACCTGTGCCCCGGGCGTCGACCAACGGTCGGGCGCCCGATCCGGACCTCGACACGCTCGTGGCCGCGGCGCTGGCCCGGGCCGACGCCGACGACCTGGTGGACGTGGCCTGGGCCGTCCAGGACACCCCCATCGGCCCGCTGACCCTGGCGGCGACCGGGGAGGGCCTGGTGCGGGTCGGCTTCGGTGGCGAGGACCGGGTGCTGGACGAGCTGGCGGCCGAGGTGTCGCCCCGGGTGGTGCGCCTGCCCTCCCGGCTCGACGGGCTGCGCCGCCAGCTCGACGAGTACTTCGAGGGCCACCGCCGGAGCTTCGACGTGACGCTGGACCGGCGGCTCTCCCACGGCTACCGGCGCCAGGTGCTGGAGGCGCTGAGCGAGGTGCCCTACGGCGAGACGGTCAGCTACAAGGACCTGGCCGTGCGCACCGGCAACCCCGGCGCCAGCCGGGCGGTCGGCTCCGCGATGGCCACCAACCCCATCCCGATCGTCGTGCCCTGCCACCGGGTGCTGCGCTCCGGGGGCGCCCTGGGCGGCTACGGCGGCGGGATCGACGTGAAGGTGTGGTTGCTGCGGCTGGAGGGCTCGCTGGCGCTCTGACCGTCGTAGCGGCCGATGCCGAGCCGCCGCTCCCGCTGGTCGAGCATGCGGGCGCGGTAGAAGACGAGCCCGCCGAGGGCGACGGCCAGCAGAAGGAGGAGCAGGCGGCGCATGTGGGCAGGGTACGCTCGTCACCCTGCCCGGATGGCGGAATGGCAGACGCTGATGGCTCAAACCCATCTGCCCGAAAGGGCGTGCGGGTTCGACTCCCGCTCCGGGCACACCGTGGGGAGGACGTGGACTGTCAGGCCGGTCGGGAACGGGGGAGAAACGACCCCGACCGGCCGTGTGACGGACCGCCCGCCGGGCCGCCACACCCGGTCAATGGTTCCCGAGGGCGTGTGACGGCCGGTCGACAGCGGATCGACGCTTGATCGATACGTGATCGATAAATCCTCAGTCCGCTCACCAGGGCATCTTTCCGTCATGGTCGGTAGCGCGTGGACTCCTTTTCGTGTGGGTCGTAGCCTGTCGGCCAGTGGGGCACGTGGGGGTGCGATTTCGTGTGCTCGGCGCCTTCGAGGCGGATGGGCCGGAGGGTCTGCTCGACCTCGGCGGGCCGAAGCGGCGCGCCCTGGTGGCCCTTCTGGTGCTGCGGGCGGGCCGGGCCAGCTCGGTGGAGTCGATCGTCGATGCCCTCTGGGGGCCGGCCTCGCCCTCGGGCGCCCCGGGCACGGTGCGCACCTACGTCTCCCAGCTCCGCAAGCAGCTGGGGGCCGCCGCCGGCCGGCCGCCGTTCGCCACGGCGTCGGGCGGCTACGAGCTGGTGGTGGCGGACGACATCGACGCCGTCGAGTTCGAGCAGCTGGTCATGGCGGGCGTCGACGAGCCGGACCTCACCGACCGGGTGGAGGCCCTCGACCACGCCCTGGAGCTGTGGCGAGGCGACCCGCTGCCGGAGTTCGCGGGCGCGGGCTGGGTCGAGCAGCCGACGAACCACTGGCGCCGCCTCCACCGCATGGCCCAGGAGGGACGCACCGACGCACTGCTCGCCCTCGGCCGCCACCGCGAGGTGCTGCCGCTGCTGGAGCGGCTGGTGGTCGACGAGCCCCTGCACGAGCGCTACTGGGCCCAGTTGGTCGTGGCCCGCCACGGCGCCGGG
>DATBGF010000013.1:0-2055 GCA_036558145.1 Acidimicrobiales bacterium | reverse complement strand
TTTTGTGCAGAAGATCCGATTTGAGGGGTGCCGACCAGGCTTCGCTGTCACACCCCCTGCGTACGATCGGATCGATCACCGATCAGCCGCTCGACCCGCCCGGACCGGAGCCGTTGCCGGGCGCGGCCCGGTTGGCGGCGGCGGTGGCGTTGGAGGACCAGCTGGGCGCGGTGATGGGCGAGCTCAACACCGCCACCGCGAGGCTGGTCGACCTCATCGCCGAGGCAATGGAGCGGGGACCTGTGGTCGGGCGGCGGCATCGGCTCGGTCGAGCACTGGGTCACCTGGAAGGCCGGGGTTTCGCCCGCCCGGGCCCGGCGGCTGGTCGCCATGGCCAGAGGGCTGACCGAACGACCCGCCCGCAATCCGGTCGGCGTTCCGGGACGGGGCTCTCACCGAGGACCAGGCTGCCATCGTCTGCCGGGGCGGTCCCGTCGAAGACGACGAAGAGGTCTGCGACCTGGCCAAGCGCCTGGCCGTGCCCCAGCTCGAGCGGCTGCTGGCCCGCCGTCCCGCCCCCCGGCCCGCCGCTGCCGCCGAGCCGGGCGAGCCGGGCGAGGTGCGCCGGGAGGTCGAGGTCGGGCACGACGAGGAGGGCACGTGGGGCCGGATCCGCCTTCCCCACGATGAGGGGGCGTTGTTCCAGAAGGGCCTCACCCTCGCCCGGGACCACCTGTTCCGGCTGCGCCACCCCGACGGCGCGGGCTCGGCGGCCGAGGTTTCCTGGGCCGACGGACTCCTGCACCTGGTGCAGGCGGGCATGGACCACCTCAGCACCGGCTCGCCGAGCGCGATGCCCGCCGAGCGGACCCAGGTCGTCTACCACCTCGACGTGCGCGACGGCCGCCTGGTGCCGCACGGCGCCGACCTGCCCGTGCCCGACTCCCTCCGCCGCCTGCTCACGTGCGACACCGTGGCCCGCCTCGTGGTCGAGCGGGACGGCAACGCGGTGTGGCTGTCGGCCCGCACCCGCACTGTTCCTCAGCGGCTGCGCACACTGGTCGAGCGCCGCGACGGCGGCTGCACGGTCCCGGGCTGCGGGCAGCGCCGGTGGTTGCAGATGCCCACATCGTCCACGTCGAGGACGGCGGTCCCACCTCGGTCGACAACCTGATCTGCCTGTGCCCGTGGCACCACCGCCTGCACCATCGGGGCCGGCTCGGGATCCAGGGCAACGCGGTGGAGGGGGTCGTGTTCCGGGACCACTTCGGGCGGGTGATGGAGCGACAACCCCCGCCCCCACCGACGGGGGCGCCGCCGAGGACGACCCGTCCCTACACGCCGCCTCTCGGCGAGCGCGCCCGCTGGCTCGACCTCGACTGGGCCACCCAGCACTGGCACTGGAACTGACGGTCAGGCTTGCGCCGACTGATCGGCGCTGGGGATCGAGAACCCAGCCGAGTGGTAGCGGAGCAGTGCGGGGCCGGTCACGCACAGGGCGACGACCAGCCCCAGGGTGAAGGCGCCGACGGCGTACTGCGGGCCGCGCCAGCTCCAGAGCGCGCCGAACGTGACCGACGAGAAGAAGCCGCCAACGGCGACCACGGTGTTGACGACGGCCAAGCCCGTGGTGCGCACGTCGGCGGGGAGCGCCGAGGTCACGATCGCCGCGAGGACGCCGTCGGTGCAGGCGTAGAACAGGCCGAGCAGCGTGAGCATGGCCAGCAAGGCGAGTGCTCCGTCGGTCCGCGCCAGGAGCAGGTAGGCACCGGCGAGGCTGACGAACCCGAAGAGGAACACTCGCGCTCGACCCAGGGCGTCGGCGGCGCGACCCATCGGGATGGCGAGCGCCATGTACACGATCGCGGTGCCGACGTAGAGCAGCGGGAAGTACTCGAGCCGCAAGCTCGTCCGCCGCTCGAACGTGAGGTAGACGAGCGCGTCGCTGACCTTGAAGCAACCGAGCAACACGGCTGCGCACAAGGCGAGTCGGTAGCCGCGCCACCGCAGGAGCGAGCGCGGACCGAGCTTCGCGGCCACGGTCCGGCGTCGGGAGTGACGGGCCGGCGACCGCACGTACAGCGCGAGGACGGCGAGCCCGACGACCGCGGCGCA
>DATBGF010000012.1:0-4217 GCA_036558145.1 Acidimicrobiales bacterium | reverse complement strand
GTGAGGCTCAGCTCGTCCGCGCCGCGGACGACCTTCACCACCACACCGGCGCCGGGCTGGACGCGGGCCAGCGCGGCCTCCAGGCCGGCGGGGTCGTCGACCTGGTCGTCGCCGATGGCCACGATGAGGTCGCCCCGGAGGATGCCGCCTTGCGCAGCCGGGCTGCCCTCGGACACGCCTCGCACCAGCGCGCCGGGCCGCTCGGCCAGGCCGACGGCGGAGCGCAGGCGCCGGGCGACGTGCGGCGGGGCGACGCCGACGCCCAGGGTGACCCGGGCCGGTTCGCGGCCCTCGGCCAGGGCGTCGACCCGGCCCCGCAGCTCGGGCCCCGCGGGCTGGGCGATGGAGAACCCGTCACCCAGGCGCAGCGTGGTGATGCCGACCAGCCGGCCCTCCCGGTCGACGACCGGGCTGCCGGAGCTGCCCCGGGCCTGGGGCGCGGTGTGCTCGATCCCGCCGGTCACCAGTCGGCCCCGGGGGCCCCGGAACGAGCGGTCGACCGCCGAGACGGTCCCGGCCGTGACCCGGTGGCCTCCCGGGATGCGCGAGACGGCATAGACGGCCAGTCCCAGCTCGGCCGGCGTGTCGGACCACGCCACCGCGGGCACGCCGCCGGTGTCCACCGCCAGCACCCCGAGGTCGCCGTCGACGTCGATGCCGGTGGCGCGGGCCTGGACGGCGCGGCCGTCGGCGAAGGTGACCTGCGTCGTGCGGTCCCGCAGGTTGTGGGCGTTGGTGACGACCAGCCCGTCGGCGACGACCACGCCACAGCCCCGGCCACCGTGGCGCCCGATGCGTACGACGGACGGCGACACGGCGTCGGCCACTTGCCGGATGGTGGCCTGTTGCTCCTCTGTACTTGCACTCATACTTGCTCCTGTCGATGACTACTCACTTGCAAACTGCAAGTCACTGTATCCTGTCGGTATGCCTTCGACGCAAGGGCCTATTTCCCGCACGCCGCTGGACGAGGCCGCCGACCAGGCGCTGGCCACCGCCGCCTCCGCGGTCGGCGACCGCTGGTCCCTGCTGGTGGTGGCCCAGTTGCTGCACGGTCCCCGGCGGTTCGGCGAGCTGCTGGACGAGCTCGACGGGCTGGCCCCCAACATCCTGGCCAAGCGCCTCGCCCGGTTGGAGGAGGAGGGCGTCGTGGTGGGCGAGCCGTACTCCACCCGGCCGGTCCGCCACGCCTACCGCCTCACCGCGGCGGGCGCCGACCTGGCCGGTCCCGTGCGCATGCTGGCGGGCTGGGGCGCACGCCGCCACGGTGAGGGGCCGGGCCCCCGGGGCGCGGTGCCGGCCCACGCCCGCTGCGGCACGGCGCTCGAGGCGCGCTGGTTCTGCGTGACCTGTGAGGAGGTCGTGGAGCCGCCATCCGGGGCCGCGGGTACACCTGGGGACGAGGCCGATCTAGTGTGGCTCTGACCCTCGCGGGCGGGGGACGATGGGGGGTGGCGATGCCACCTCCGGCGCGAACGTCCAGGATGGCGTTACGCGCCAGCTAGCGTCGTCTCCCTCGGCGGACATACGTATCCAAGAGGAGACACTCCGATGTCCCAGGTCAGTCCCGGCTGGTATCCGGATCCGTCCGGACGCTTCGCCCAGCGTTACCACGACGGCACCCGATGGACCGAGCACGTCGCGGACGCGGCCGGTCAGCGCAGCGTCGACACCCCCGACGCGCCGGGCCCCTCCGCGCAGTCCTATGAGAGCGCCGGCCAGCAGGGCTACGGCGCCTCGGCCGGCTACGGAGGTCAGGGCGGCGGCCAGGGCGGCCAGGGCTACGGCGGTCAGTCGGGCCAGGGGGGCTACGGCGGCCAGCCCTCGAGTGGGGAAGGCTGGCCCGCGCAGGGCGGCGGCAGCGGGCAGAGCTGGCCCGCCGCGGGGCCACAGGACCAGGGCCAGTACGGCCAGCAGCAGGGCTACGGCCAGCAGGGCCAGTACGGCCAGCCGTCGGGCCAGGGCTACGGCCAGCCGGGCTACGGCCAGCAGCAGGGCTACGGCCCCCAGGGCTACGGCCAGCCGAACTACGGCTACGGCGGGGCCCCGGCGGCCGGCGGGTTCGTCCTCACGTGGGGCCTCATCGCCGGCGGCGTGGGCGCCTTCTTCGTGCTGCTGTCGCTGTACGTCCTCGACTTCGTCAAGGTCTCGGGCGGCAGCGGCGGCACCCTCGGCGATGTGACCGACATCCCGGGCGGCGTGGGCATCGACGTCCCGGCCGGGCTCGACACCTACGCCAGCTTCGGGCGCCTGCTGGCGATCCTCGCCATCGCGTTCGGCATCCTGGCGATCCTCAAGCTCCCGCAGATCCCCCAGCTCGCCAACCTGCCCAACCTGCCGATCATCGCGGCGGCCGTGCTCGGCGTGTTCGCCCTGTGGCACCTGCTGGCGACGGTCATGATGCCCGACGGCTTCTCCGCTTCGTTCGGCGCCTGGATCGGCCTGCTCGGGTGGGCCGGCCTCATCGCGGGCCAGTTCCTGACCCAACCGGTGAGCAGCACACAGCACTGATCCACCGGGGAGATCCTCTGGCGGTCCCGCTCGGCGCGCCCGGGCGGGACCGTGCGCGTAGCTGACGCTACTGTCATCTGACATGTCGTCAGATACCGAGTTCGCCCTCGCCCCGGTGTTCGACACGGTGGCCCGGGTGCACCCGGACCGACCCTGTCTCATCTGGGGGGACGTCCGCCTCACCTTCGCCGAGATGGCGGACCGCAGCCGCCGGCTCGCCACCTACCTGCGGTCCCGGGGCCTGGGCGCGGCGGCCGAGCGGGACGGCCTCGCGGGCCATGAGTCGGGCCAGGACCACCTCGGCATCTACCTCTACAACGGCAACGAGTACCTGGAGGCGATGCTCGGCGCCTTCCGGGCGCGGGTGGCGCCGTTCAACGTCAACTACCGCTACGTCGAGGACGAGCTGGTCTACCTGCTCGACAACGCCGGGTGCCGGGCGCTCGTCTACCACTCGGCGTTCGCCCCCACGCTGGCCCCCATCGTCGACCGGCTCGGCGTGGAGGTGCTGATCCAGGTGGCCGACGGGTCCGGCCACGACCTGCTGCCGGGCGCCGTCGACTACGAGGAGGCGCTGGCCGGGGTCGTCCCCGAGGACGGGCCCGAGCCGTCGCCCGACGACCTCTACATCCTCTACACCGGCGGCACGACCGGCATGCCCAAGGGAGTGCTGTGGCGCCAGCACGACATCTACATGTCCGCCATGGGCGGGCGGAACATCCTCACCCAGGCCGTGGTGAACAGCTACGACGAGGTGGCCGAGAACGCGGGTGCGTTCGCCGAGCCGCTCCGGTTCCTGATCCTGCCGCCGCTGATGCACGGCGCCGCCCAGTGGGCCTCGTTCATCGGCCTCAACAACGGGCACACCGTCGTGCTGCCGCCCGAGACTCGCCGCTTCGACCCGGCCGAGACGTGGCGCACGGTCGAGCGGGAGCGCTGCACCACGATCACCGTGGTGGGCGACGCCATCGCCCGGCCCCTGGTCGAGGAGCTGGAGGCGCACAGCTACGACGTCTCCAGCCTGCTCGGCATGGGCAACGGCGGGGCGCCGCTCACGCCCACGATCAAGGAGCGGCTGCTGGCGCAGCTGCCCCACATCATGCTGACCGACTCCGTGGGCTCGTCGGAGACCGGGGCGCAGATGAGCCACGTGTCGACCAGCAGCGGCGAGATCTCGACCGGCCGGTTCCGGCCCATGGCCGGCACGGTGGTCGTCAGCGAGGAGCTCGACGCCCTGCTGGAGCCCGGCCACGAGGGCATGGGCTGGCTGGCCCAGGAGGGCTGGGTGCCGCTCGGCTACCTGGGCGACGCGCCCAAGACGGCCCGCACGTTCCCGGTCATCGAGGGCACCCGCTACTCCGTCCCGGGCGACCGGGCCCGGCTGTTGCCCGACGGCGAGATCGAGCTGCTCGGCCGCGACTCGGTCACGATCAACTCGGGGGGCGAGAAGATCTTCGCCGAGGAGATCGAGCGGGCCATCGCCGGGCACCCGGCCGTGCACGACGTGGTCGTCGTGGGCCGGGCCAGCGAGCGCTGGGGCCAGGAGGTGGTGGCGCTGGTCGAGCTGTCACCGGGCGAGGAAGCCAGCGCGGACGACATCGTCGCCCACGCCGGGATGCACGTGGCCCGCTACAAGCTGCCCAAGGACGTGCTGTTCCTCGACGCGATCCAGCGCAGCCCGTCGGGCAAGGCCGACTACCGCTGGG
>DATBGF010000011.1:0-6170 GCA_036558145.1 Acidimicrobiales bacterium | reverse complement strand
TCGACGGTGAAGAGGTTGTACCCATGGAGTCCCACTATGTCAGACGGTGAGAGGTCGATGTTCCACTGAGCGACCACGGATCCGGCGCTTTTCTGGGCCGTTTGCCCACCGTGAGCGCGGCTCGACCAGAATTGTAACGTGTTCTAGTCTGAGGCTCGATCGAGGAGCCGTGATGACGCACCGCTACCCCTTCCCCATCCCTTTCGGCTGGTTCTGCGTGGGCTACCCGGACGACTTCCCGGTGGGCGAGGCCAAGCCGCTGTACTACTGGGCCCGGCACCTCGTGGGCTGGCGGGACCAGGACGGCGCGTTTCACCTCCAGGACGCCTTCTGCCCGCACCTCGGCGCCCACCTCGGCCACGGCGGCACGGTGCTCGGATGCGAGATCCGCTGCCCGTTCCACGGCTGGCAGTTCGACGCCGAGGGCACCAACACCGCGATCCCCTACAGCGAGCGGCTCAACCGCAAGGCCCGGCTCCACACCTACCCGACGATGGAGCGCAACGGCGTGGTGCTGGCCTGGTACCACCCCGAGGACGCCGAGCCGCTGTGGGACGTGCCCGAGGAGCCCGAGCTCAACGGCCACCCGGACTGGACGCTGGTGGGCACCACCTCCTACGAGATCGACGCCGCGGTGCAGGAGATGGCCGAGAACGCCGTGGACTCCGCCCACTTCCGCTACGTGCACAACACGGCCGAGGTCCCCGTCATGGAGGAGTACACGACCGGATTCCCCCAGGCGATCATGCGCTCGGCTCAGAAGTTCCCGACGCCGCGGGGCGTCATCGAGGGCCGGATCGACACGCAGGCCCACGGCCCGGGGGTCTCCAAGGTGCTGTTCTCCGGCATCATCGACACCGTCAACTACGCGGTCACGACCCCGATCGACCACGAGCGCTGCGTCGTGCGCTTCAACTTCGCCATCCGCAACGTCGGTGACGAGGCCGCCACCCGGGGCGTGGGCCGGGCGTTCGTGGCCGAGGTCGACAAGCAGGTGCGGGAGGACAAGCCCATCTGGGAGCACAAGGCCCACCTGGTGCGCCCCGCGCTGATCGACACGGACGGGCCGTTCATGAAGTTCCGGCGCTGGTTCGCCCAGTTCTACGCCGAGCCGGTGGGCGACGAGCGGGTCATCTACCCGCCGCCCTGGTGGCCCGACCGGATCGACGAGGCCCCGGCCAAGGCGACGGCTTCGGCGCGCGAGCTGGGAGAGAACTGAGGCGACGGGCCCGCCACGTTGCGTGCCGGCCGAGGGGGGCCGATAGGTTCCCTGACGATGGCAGCCGTGGCGTACGACCCCGAGGCGACCGGTGCGGTGCTGGCCGCGCTGTCGGCCGCGCTGCGAGCGGTCACGCTCGGCTCGTCGCTGGACCGGGTGCTGCACCAGCTGGCCGCCAGCGCCCGGGAGCTGGTGGGGGCGCAGTACGCCGCCATCGGGGTGCCCGAGGCCGAGGGCGACGAGTTCGCCCAGTTCGTCACCGTGGGCATGAGCGACGAGCTCGTCGCCCAGCTGGGCCCGCTGCCCACCACCCACGGGCTGCTCGACGCCATGCTGTCCGACCCCTCCCCCTACCGCACCGACGACATCACCCGGGACCCCCGGTTCCGGGGCTGGTGGCCCTCGGCGCACCCCCGCATGCACTCGTTCCTGGGGGTGCCGATCGTGTCGGCCGGGGACGTGATCGGCGCGTTCTACCTGACCGACAAGCGCGGGGCCGACGCCTTCACCGCGGGCGACGAGGCTGCGGTGGTGCTGCTGGCGTCCCACGCCGCCATCGCCATCGACCAGGCCCGGCTGTTCGACGACAGCCGCGAGCTGGCCCTGGTCGAGGAGCGGGGCCGGCTGGCCCGCGAGCTGCACGACGCCATGAGCCAGTCCCTGTTCAGCCTCCAGCTCTCGGCCGAGGCCGCGGCCCGGCTGCTGCCCGCCGACCCCGAGGGCGCGGCCGCGGCCCTGGCCACGGTCCAGGCGCTGGCGGCGCAGGTGTCCACCGAGCTGCGCACCACCGTGGAGGGCCTCCGCCCCGCCGACCTGGAGCGCGACGGGCTGGCCGCCACCCTGGTCAACCAGCTCACGGTGGCGGGCCGGGCCCACGACGTGCCGGTCGAGCTGGAGATCGGCGACGGCATCGACCTCGACCCCGAGGCCGAGCACCAGGTGCTGCGCATCGCCCAGGAGGCCGTCACCAACGCCCTGCGCCACGCCCGGGCCAGCCGGGTGGCGGTGACCCTCGGCCCGGACGCGGCGGGCGGCGGTGGCCTGGTCCTGCGGGTGGCGGACGACGGGCGCGGCTTCGAGCCCGGGGCCCGGGCACTGCGGGCCCGCCGCCTCGGGCTGACCTCGATGCACGAGCGGGCCGCGTCGCTGGGCGGAACGCTCACCGTCGACTCGGCCCCGGGCCGGGGCACGACGGTCGAGCTGAGGCTGCCGGCATGAGCGAGGCTGCGGAGCCCGCCATCCGGGTGGTGGTGAGCGACGACCACCCCGTGGTGCGCCAGGGGCTGCGGTCGCTGCTCGAGGCGGAGGGGTTCGCGGTGGTGGGTGAGGCGGCCGACGGCGACGAGGCCGTGCGCCTGGTGGCCGAGACCGAGCCGGACGTGCTGCTCACGGACCTGGTCATGCCGGGCACCGACGGGATCGAGGCCATCCGCCGGGTGCGCGCCGGCGGCGTGCCCGTCGGCATCCTGGTGCTCACCAGCTTCAGCGGGGCCGAGCAGGTGATCCCCGCCATCCAGGCCGGCGCCGACGGCTACCTGCTCAAGGACGCCGGGCCCGGGGCGCTGACCGACGCCATCCGGGCCGTGCACCGGGGCGAGCCCATGCTGTCGCCCGAGGTCGCCGCGGTGGTCATGGCCCGGGTGGCCGCCGATGCCCCGGTGGCACCGGGACCGGCGCCCCACCCGGACCTGGACCGGCTCACGGCCCGCGAGCGCGAGGTGCTGGCCGGGCTGGGTCGGGGCCTGTCCAACCGGCAGCTGGCGGCCGAGCTGTTCGTGTCCGAGAAGACCGTGAAGACCCACGTGTCGAGCCTCCTGGCCAAGCTGCGCCTCTCGGACCGCACGCAGGCCGCGCTGTTCGCGGTGCGGGCCGGGGTGGCGGATCCTCGGCGATGACGGCCCGGGCCCGGATGCTCGCCGCCGGCGCCGGGTGCCTGGCGGCGGCGACCGTCGTCTACGTGGTGGCGGTGCGCACGTTCACCGGCCAGGCCGTGGAGAACGTGGCCATGGACGGCCACCCGGAGGACAAGTGGTGGCGCGTGCGTCCCGTCGCCGACCGGATGGGGATCGTCGCCTCGCTGCTGGTCGCCGCGGGCGTCGTCGCGGTGGTGACCTGGGCGTGGCGGCGGGGATCCTGGCAGCGGGCGCTGGCCGTGGCCGCGTCCATCGCCACGTCCGCGGCGCTGGCGGAGGCCCTCAAGCTGTGGGTCCTGACCCGGCCCGGCCTGGTCGCCGTGGGCGAGCGGGCCTACCTCGCCCCCAACACGTTCCCGAGCGGGCACACCGCCGCGGTCGTGGCCGTGGCCCTGGCGGCCGTCGCCCTGGCCCCACCCGCCCGCCGGCTGCCGGTGGCGCTGGCGGGCGGCGCCTACGCCGCGCTGGTGGAGCTGGTGCTGCTGGGCGGCGAGGCGCACCGGCCCGCGGACGCCGTGGGCGCGGCCCTGGTGAGCACGGCGGTGGGGCTGGGCGCGATCGCGCTCGTGACCTCGTGGGCCTGCGGTCCCGACGCGCCCGAGAGCCCGGAGCCGGGCGCGTTGACCGGGCAGGCGGGCCGCACCGGTCCACTCGTGTCCACCGCGGGGACGCCGGGCCGGGTCGCCCTGGCCGTCGAGGCGCCTGGCGCAGACCGGCGCGATGGGCGGGGACGACCGGATCGGAGCGCGATCGCGGTGCTGGCCGCGGCGGGGACCCTGGCCGTCCTGGCCCTGGTGGTCGCGGCCTGGGTCGTGGCTCTGGCCGTGGCCGACGGCCCGCTCACCACGCTCGACGTGGACGCCGCCCGCGTGCTCGGGGGCGTGATGGTGGCGGTCGTCTCGCTGGCCTCGGCGCTCGGCTTCGCCTGGCTGATCCGGGACGTCCGCCTTCCGACCTAGGCCGCAGGACCTAGCCAGAACCGTTCCGCGGGCCGATGGCGGCCGCCCGGGCGCTCCCTACCGTGCGAGGCATGCGCAGAACTGCACTCGTCACAGGAGCCAGCCGGGGCTTCGGGCGGGCACTCGCCGAGCGCCTCGCCGCCGACGGCTGGAACATCGTCATCGACGCCCGCGGGCCGGCCACGCTGGAGTCCGCCCGGGCCGCCATCGACACCGCCGGGCCCGGTCGGGTCGTCGCCCTGGCCGGCGACGTCGAGGACCCCGTCCACGTCGCCGCCCTGGTCAGCGAGGCCGCCGGGCTGGGCCGCTTCGAGCTCGTCGTCAACAACGCCGGAGCGCTCGGCCCCAGCCCGCTGCCGGCCGTCGCCGCCCTGCGCGACCGCGACCTCGAGCGGGTCCTGGCCGCCAACACCATCGCCCCGCTGCGGGTGATCCAGGCCGCGCTCCCCCACCTCCGGACCGCCCACGGCACCGTCGTCAACGTGACCTCGGACGCCGCCGTGGAGGCCTACGAGGGCTGGGGCGGCTACGGCGCCTCCAAGGCCGCCCTGGAGCAGCTCAGCAGGGTCCTGGCGGCCGAGGAGGCCAAGGTGCGGGTCTACGTCGTCGATCCGGGCGACATGCGCACCCAGATGCACCAGGACGCCTTCCCGGGCGAGGACATCTCCGACCGCCCGCTGCCCGAGACCCGGGTGCCGGGCCTCATCCGCCTGATCGACAGCGGCCTGCCCAGTGGCCGCTACCACGTCGAGGACGTCCCCGAGACGGATCCGGTCCTGGAGCCGGCGCGATGAGAGTGCTCGATCCGTCCCGCCCCGACAGCCTGGGAGAAGGCGTGGCCCGGGCCCGCATCCGCAGCGGCGTCGACCGGCTGCTGACGACGACGTCGCTGCGGTCGTTCCGCATCCCCGACGGCGGTGAGGCCGGGACCCCGGCCGAGGTCCGCCAGGGCGACGCGCTCGGCTCCGACGCCCGGGGGGACGTGCGGCTCATGGTGGCCCACCGCTCCGGCCTCGGCGTCGTCCACCGCAGCTTCGGCGAGCTGGGCGAGGCCCTGGAGGCGGGCGACGTGCTGGTGGTCAACACGTCCGCCGTCGTGCCGGCCGCGCTCGACGCCCACGGCCCCCACGGCGAGATCCTGCGCCTGCACCTGTCCACCGAGCAGCCCGGCGGCTTCTGGGTGGCCGAGCCCCGACTCCCCGCGGGACCCGGCACCGAGCGCTACCGGGACCGCCCCCCGTCCCACCTCGTGCTGGCGGGCGGGGGGCGGGCCGAGCTGCTGGCGCCCTACCCGGCCGGGACGCACGCGCAGCGGCTGTGGCTGGTCCGCCTGGACCTGCCCACGGCCACGCTGGACTACCTCGCCGCCCACGGGCAGGCGATCCGCTACGCCCACGCCGACGCCGCCTGGCCCGTCGAGGCCTACCAGTCGGTGTTCTCCCGGGTGCCGGGCTCGGCGGAGATGCCGAGCGCGGCCCGGCCCTTCACCGACGCCCTCGTGACCGAGCTGGTCACCCGGGGCATCGTGATCGCCCCCCTGACCCTGCACACGGGCGTGTCCTCGCAGGAGGCGGGCGAGCCGCCCTACGCGGAGCGCTACTCGGTGCCCGCCGCCACCGCCGCGCTGGTCAACGGCGCCCGGCGCGACGGGCGGCGGGTCATCGCGGTCGGCACCACCGTGGTGCGGGCCCTGGAGACCACGGCGGACGAGGCCGGCCGGTCACACCCCGGCCACGGCTGGACCGAGCTGGTCGTCACGCCCGAGCGGGGCGTGCGGGTCGTGGACGGGCTGCTGACCGGCTGGCACGAGCCCGAGTCGTCGCACCTGGCCATGCTCGAGGCCGTCGGCGGCCAGGAGCTGGTGGACCGCTCGTACGCCGCCGCGGTCGCCAAGGGCTACCGCTGGCACGAGTTCGGCGACAGCCACCTGATCCTCCCCTAGGGGGATCAGGTGGGTCAGGACATGATGCCGAGGTCGCCGGTCGTGGCCCCGCCGTCGATCGCGAGCTCGGCGCCGGCGATGTAGCTGGCCTCGTCCGAGGCGAGGAACAGCACGGCGGCCGCCACCTCGTCGGGCGA
>DATBGF010000010.1:0-2438 GCA_036558145.1 Acidimicrobiales bacterium | reverse complement strand
CGCTGGTCCCCTTCGTCGGCGTGCTCCAGCGCTTCGGAGATCCCCTCGCCCTGCAGCGGGTTCACGAGCCCAGCCGCGTCGCCGACCAGCAGCACGCGGTCGCGCGCCGGGACCGTTCCCACCATCCCCATCTTGAGCCAGCCGCCGAGCCGCTCGGCGGGCAGGCGGGCCGCCCGGTCGAGCAGGCCGAAGCGCTGGAGCACGCCGACGAAGGGGACCAGCGAACGGGCGGCCTGGCCGCCGGCCGTGCGGTCGCCGAGCACGCCCACCCCGACACCCAGGTTGGCGCGCCCACCGGGCCCGGGGAAGATCCAGCCGTAGCCGGGGAAGCCCTGCCACCGCGCCTCGTCCCACAGCACGATCGTGGGCAGGTCGACGACAGTGTCGAGGTACGAGCGCAGCGCGAACCCCCACAGCACCTGGCCCGCGTCGACCAGGCCCGCCGCCGCCGCCACCCGGCTCGTCGCACCGTCGGCGCCGATCACGACGTCTGCGTGCAGCGTGGTCCCGTCCGACAGCTCGAAACCCGCCAGCCGCCCGCCGTCGAGGCACGGGTCCCCGGCACGAGCGGTGCGTCCCACGCAGCCGGCATCGAGCGCGGCGCTGCGCAGCGTCCGGTCGAGCTCGGTGCGCGCCAGCGCGACGCCATGACCCGGGTAGGTCCGGCCGGCGCGGCACGGTAGGCGGACGGATCTCCCGGTCGGGCCGACCACGAGCATGTCCCCGACCGGTTCCGTGCCGGTCAACCGCACGCCCAGGTCGTCGAGCACCTGCACGCCCCGGGGTCCCACGAGGTCGCCGCAGGCCTTGTCCCGCGGGAACTCCGCCTTGTCGACCAGCGCGACCCGGGCACCACCACGGGCGAGAACCAGGGCGGCGATGCTGCCGGCCGGGCCCGACCCGATCACGGCGACATCAGCACGTTCAGCCGGCACCGGCCCGCCTTCCCCTGGGTATTGTCGACAAACTGTCCGATCCACGGAGGTACGCGTGGTCACCCGCTCGCGACAGGATCCCACCAGGTTCGCGCAGCAGCTCTTCGACGACCTGCCCCGGCGCTACGACCTGCTCGTGGAGGCACTGACCTTCGGCCAGAACGGGCGGTGGCGGCGGGCCATGGTCAGCCCCGTCGCCGAGGCCGAACCGGCCACCGTGCTCGACGTGGCCTCCGGCACCGCCGGTGTCGCCCTCCAGCTCGCCCACCGGACCGGGGCCCACATCACCGGCATCGACGTCACCGAGGCGATGTTGCGCCGCGGCCAGGCCGCGGTGCGGGCCAACGGAGCGAGCGACCGCATCTCACTGGTCACCGGTCAGGCCGAGGCGCTGCCGTTCCCCGACGCGTCGATCGATGGACTGACCTTCACCTACCTGTTGCGCTACGTCGCCGACCCCGCCGCCACGCTGGCCGAGCTCGCCCGCGTCGTCCGCCCGGGCGGCACGATCGCCAGCCTCGAGTTCCACGTCCCGCCCCACCGGCTCGCGCGCGGCGCCTGGTGGCTCTACACCCGCC
Source organism: Acidimicrobiales bacterium (assembly GCA_036558145.1). Classification (GTDB taxonomy): domain Bacteria; phylum Actinomycetota; class Acidimicrobiia; order Acidimicrobiales; family VFJN01; genus ZC4RG19. The sequence goes on along the minus strand of DATBGF010000010.1, from coordinate 925 downwards.
TGGCCCTACCCCTGCTCGGCGGGCTCACGGGGGGCCGGCCGTGGTACCGGGTCGGGCGCTTCCTCGGACCGAGCATCTCGACCCACTACGACCGCTACCCCGTGTCATGGACGGTCGACGCCTGGCGCCAGGCTGGGATCACCGCAGTCGAGGTCCGCCTGATGAGCCTCGGGGGAGGGCTCGTGATGTGGGGTCGCCGCGCCGATGGCTGACCGGCGGCCCGCGTTCTACGCCGCCACCGGCCCAGCGGGCGACTGGTGGACGCTGCTGCACCCGCCTTACACCGCCTGGCATCTCTCGTACGTCGCCATCGGCGCCGCCCTGGCGCCACACCTCGACGCCGAGCGGCTCGTCGCCACCTTGCTGGCGTTCTTCCTGGCCGTGGGGATCGCCGCGCATGCCCTCGACGAGCTGAACGGGCGTCCCCTACGCACCTCGATCCCCTCCCCCGTGCTCGCCGGGAGCGCCATGGCTGCCCTCACCGGCGCCGTCGTCATCGGCGTCGTGGGCACGACCCGCGTCGGCCTCGTGCTCGTCCCCTTCGTGGTCGTCGGTGCCTTCCTCGTGGCCGCCTACAACCTCGAGCTCCTCGGGGGCCGCTTCCACACGGACGCGGCGTTCGCCGCCGCCTGGGGAGCGTTCCCCGTGCTGACCGCCTACGTCGCCCAGGCCGAACGGCTCACGCTTCCCGCCCTGGCAGCCGCCGTCGCCGCGTATCTCATCTCCCGGGCACAACGGAGCCTCAGCAGCAGCGTCCGCTTCGTCCGCCGCCAGACCCGCAGCGTCGACATCACCCTCGAGCTACAAGACGGCAGCACGCGCGCCGGGCACGAGGAGCTGCTGCTCGACCCGCCCGAGGCGGCGCTACACGCCCTGTCGTGGGGCCTCCCGCTGCTGGCCGCCGCGCTCGTGGCCGCGCGCCTCT
>DATBGF010000009.1:0-11617 GCA_036558145.1 Acidimicrobiales bacterium | reverse complement strand
CGGCGCGCCATCCGGCCGAACAGCAGCGGCGACCGGCGCAGCCACCCGATCCGCAGCTGGCGGGCCGCCAACCGCAGGCCGCCGGGCACCACCGCGGCCAGCTTCGCCATCTTCCCCGGCAGCCCGGGCGGGAAGTTGTCGAACGCCTCGCAGGGCAGGATGACCTGGCGCGCCACCCGCTGGTCCCGGCCGGCGGCGGTGAGGAACAGCCCGCCGCCCCAGTCCGTGTGCACGAGCGTCACTTCGGCCAGGTCGAGGGCGTCGAGCAGGTCGGCGAGCAGCGCGACCTGGCCGCCCAGGGTCAGGTCCGCCTCGGCCCGCATCGGCCGCCGGTGCGCCCCCAGGGGCAGGACCGGGCGGACGTACCGGAACCCCGCCGGCAGCAACGGCACGACGCGGTCCCACAGCGTGTGGTCCATGAACAGCCCGTGCAGCAACACGACCGGCGGCCCCGACCCCGTCGCGTCGTACTCGATCTCCCCGGCCGGCACGCTCACGGTCTGCACGACGCCACCTTGCCTCAGGCGGCCTCGACCACCAAGGCGATGCCCTGACCGACGCCGATGCACATCGTCGCCATGCCCCACCGGGCGCCGCGGCGGCGCAGGTCGTGGACCAGGGTGGTCAGGATGCGGGCGCCCGATGCGCCGATCGGGTGGCCGAGGGCGATGGCGCCGCCGTTGGGGTTGACGATGGCGCGGTCCAGGTCGGGCCAGCAGGCCAGGCAGGCCAGCGCCTGGGCGGCGAAGGCCTCGTTGAGCTCGACCACCGCGAGGTCGGACCAGCCGATGCCCGCCCGGCTGAGGGCGACCTCCGCGGCCTGCACCGGCCCGATGCCATAGAGGTGCGGGTCGACCGCGGACACGGCACGGGACGCGACGCGGGCCAGCGGTTCGACCCCCAGGTCGGTCACTGCCTGCTCGCCGGCCAGCAGCACGGCGGCGGCGCCGTCGTTCATGGGCGACGAGTTGCCCGCGGTGACCGTTCCGCCCTCGGCGCGGAACACCGGGCGCAGGCGGGCCAGGGCGTCGGGGCTCGTGTCGCCCCGCACGCTCTCGTCGCAGTCGAGGTCGGCACCGGGGACGGGGACGATCTCGGGAGCGAAGCACCCGGCCTGCCAGGCGGCCGCGGCCCGCTGGTGGCTGCCGAGGGCGAACGCGTCCTGGTCCGCCCGGTCGATCCCGTAGCGCTCGGCCAGGATCTCGGCGCCCTCTCCCAGCGGGACCGTCCACTCGCCCGGCATGCGCGGGTTGACCAGCCGCCAGCCGAGCGTGGTCGAGTGCATGTCCCGGTTGCCGCGGTCGTAGGGGCGGTCGGGCTTGGCCACCACCCACGGCGCCCGGCTCATCGATTCGACCCCGCCCGCCAGGCACACCTCGGCGTCGCCCACCGCGATCTCGCGGCTGGCGGCGGCCACCGCCTCCAGGCCCGACCCGCACAGCCGGTTCTCGGTCACGCCCGGGACCGAGGTGGGCAGGCCCGCCAGCAGCGCCGCCATGCGGGCCACGTTGCGGTTCTCCTCCCCCGCCCCGTTGCCGTTGCCGAAGTGGACGTCGTCGATGCGGGCCGGGTCGAGGCCCGGCGCCCGGTCGAGCAGGCCCCGCAGCGCGGCGGCGGCCAGGTCGTCGGGCCGGACGCCGGCGAGGCCGCCCCCGATGCGCCCGACGGGCGTGCGCACCGCGTCGACGACGAACACCGGCGCGGTCATGCCGGGCGCCGGCCCGTGAACGCGTCGTCGAGCATCTTGCGGATCCCCTCGGGCTCGGGCGGGCGGACGTTGCCGGCCGCCTCGGCCACGATCCGGGCGGTGGCCTCGTCCAGCCCCGCGGCCGGCATGCCCATGGCGGCCAGGCCGGCCGGGGCCTCGACCGTGGCGGCGAGGTCGAACAGGGCGCCAGGCGCGTCGCCCGTGCCCAGCGCGCACTCGATCCGGGCCAGCGCCTCGGGGATGGCCGGCGCGTTGTACGCCAGGGCGTGGCCGAGCACGACGGCGTTCATGTCGCCGTGGTCGAGGCCGAACATGCCGCCGAGCACGTGGCAGGTCCGGTGGTGGAGCCCGGTCCCGGCCGCCAGCGCGTTCCCTCCCAGGTAGGCGCCGTAGAGGGCGTCGCTGCGGGCGTCGAGGTCGCCGGGCGTGGCACACACCGCCGGCAGGCTGGCGTGCAGGACGCGGATGCCCTCCAGCGCCAGGAGCGACACGATCGGGTTGGCGCGGGGCCCGTACAGGCCCTCGACGCAGTGGGCCAGGGCGTTCATCCCCGACGGGCCGGCCACGCGGGGCGGCAGGCCCAGCGTGAGCTCGGGGTCGTACACGACCAGCTGCGGCTTGACCCGGGGATCGTTGCCGGTGCGCTTGGTGCCGCCGTCGCTCAGGCCCCAGATCGTCGTCATCTCCGAGCCCGAGTAGGTGGTGGGGACGGCCACGATGGGCACGCCGTGCACGAGGGCCACGACCTTGGCGAAGCCGATGGCCGAGCCGCCGCCCACGGCCAGCAGCGCATCCGGCCGCACGGCCCCGGCCAGGGCCCGGGCCTCGGCGGCCGCGCCCTCCGGCACGTGCTGGACCACGGCGGGGAAGTGGCCGGCCACCCGGCCCCCCAGCAGGTCGCGCACGGGCCCGGCGTGGCGGTCGCTCGCCAGCAGGAGGACCCGCGCCGCGCCGAGCGCGTCCAGCTCGTCAGGCAGCCGGGCCAGCGTGCCCGGCCCGAACACGACCCGGCCGCCGGGGGCGTCGTAGTTGAACGGGATCACGCCACACGGTCCCCGGCGACCGCCAGGTTGCGCAGCGCGTCCAGCTCGCCGTCCGTGGGCGGGGCGGTCTCGGCCACGTCGCCGGCCACGGCCAGGTCCCAGCCCGTGGCCTCCCGCGCCTGGTCGACCGTGCGTCCGGGGTGGACCGCGGCCAGGACCAGCTCGGCCCGGTCGGGGTCCCGCTCCAGCACGCCCACGTCGGTGATCACCGTCGTCACCCGATCGCCGAGCGAGGTCCGGAAGCCGACGCGCTCGACGAAGGTCCGCGGGCTCTGGCGCACGATCACGACCACCCGCCCGCAGGACCGGGCGATCTCGGGCGCGCCCCCCGCACCCGGCAGCCGGACCTTCGGCGCGTCGTAGGGCCCGATGACGGTGGTGTTGATGTCGCCGCGCCGGTCGATCTCCGCCGCGCCCAGGAAGCCGACGTCGATGCGGCCGGGCTGGAGCCAGTAGTTGAAGATCTCCGGCACCGGCACGACCGCATCGGCCGTCTCGGCCAGCTCACCGTCGCCGATGGACAGCGGGACGACCGTGGGCTTGGACCCGATCGTGCCCGACTCGTACACCAGCACCAGCCCGGGCGCGTGCAGGCGCCGGGCCAGGTTGGCCGCCAGCGAGGGCATGCCGATGCCGACGAAGCACACCTCGCCGTCCGCGAGGTGGCGCGCCGCCGCCACCGTCATCATCTCGTCGGCCGACCAACCCGGATCGGTCACTCCCCGGCCTCGCCGTCCAGCCAGGGGTAGCGGGCGGTGTCCTGCCCGGCGTAGTCGGGGTCGAGGTAGATGAACACACGCTGGATCAGGAAGTCGCGGATCTCGAACACGTCGCACCAGCGGCCCGCGCCCCACTCGGGGACGCCCGAGCGCCAGGGCCCGTCCTGGTGCTCGCCGTGGCTGGTGCCCTCGCAGACCAGCATGTCCGAGCCCGAGAAGATCCAGTTGAACTCGGAGAAGTGGTGCTCGATCCCCTTGAGCGTCCCGCCGACGTCGCCGAACAGCTTGCCGATCTGCTCCTTGCCCGAGGCGATCCCCCACTTGGGGAAGTACACCTGGGCGTCGTCGGCGAACAGGTCGAGGATGCTGCTGCCGTCCGACGTCACCCCGCCCCGGTCGAACGCCTTCAGGTACTCGATCGCCACGCTCTTGCGCTGCTCGTCGGTCATGGTCTGGGTCGCGACGGCCATGGTTCCCTCCCTTTGTCCTGTCACGCCGTGGTCGGCACCCGGCCGATCACGTGGTCCTGCATCCACTGCCGGAACGTGTCGCGGTCCCGGCTGATCCCGTCCCAGGCGGCGTAGGCGGCGTTGTCGCGCACCGAGTAGCCGTGGGCGTAGCTGGGCGCGGCGCCGCCGGGGACCTCCGCCACCGCGGTCACCACCCACGACGGCAGCACCACCGCACCCGGACGGTCGTCGAGGTGGTCGACGATCTCCTCCACCGTGACGATCGAGCGGGCCGCCGCCAGCACCGCCTCCTTCTGCACGCCGGTGATGCCCCACAGCTGCACGGTCCCGGCCCGGTCGGCCCGCTGGGCGTGGACGATCGTGACGTCGGGCCGCAGCGCAGCCACCGCGGTGAGCTGCTCGCCGGTGAACGGGCAGGCGATGGCGGCCACGTTGTCGGTGTGGTCGACCAGGTCGGTCCCGGTGTAGCCGCGCAGCACCGCGAACGGCAGCCCGGAGGCGCCCGCCGCGTAGCGGTTGGCCATGCCCGCGTGGCTGTGCTCCTCCAGCTCCAGGGGCCGGGGCCAGCCGTTCTCCACCGCGTCGCGGAAGCGGTGGAGCGAGCCCACGCCGGGGTTGCCGCCCCAGGAGAACACGAGCTTGCGGGCGCAGCCCATGCCGATGAGCTGGTCGTAGACGATGTCGGGCGTCATGCGCACCAGCGTCAGGTCGCGGCGGCCCTGGCGGATGATCTCGTGCCCCGCGGCGTGGGGGATGAGGTGGGTGAACCCCTCCAGCGCCACGACGTCGCCGTCGTGGACGTGGGCGGCCACCGCGTCGGGCAGCGTCGTGATCGTTGCCATCGCTCAGCCCCGCGGGTACCAGGCCGGGATCGCGGCGTCGACGTTGATCCACACCGACTTGGGGTCGGTGTAGCCCCGCATGGCCTCGAAGCCCATCTCGCGCCCGTAGCCGGACTGGCCCACGCCGCCGAAGGGCGAGCCCGGGGTGACCCGCTTGTAGCAGTTGACCCACACCATGCCGGCCCGGAACGCCCGGGCCAGCCGGTGGGCGCGGGACAGGTCCCGGGTCCACAGCCCGGCGCCGAGGCCGTAGTCCGTGCTGTTGGCCACCGCCACCGCGTCCTCGTCGGTCGCGAACGTCGACACCGTGACGAACGGTCCGAACACCTCCTCCTGGCACACCCGCGCGGTCGGATCGGCGCGCACGACCGTCGGCAGCACGTAGCAGCCCTTGTCCAGCGCGGGGTCGTCGGGCGCGGTGCCGCCGGTGAGGACCTCGCCGCCCTCGTCCTCGGCCACCTTGACGTAGGACAGGACGCGGTCGCGGTGCTCGGGCGAGGTGAGCGGGCCCATCTCGGTGCCCGGCGCCAGCGGGTCGCCCACCCGCACGGAGCGGGCCAGGGCCAGGAAGCGGTCGACGAACTCGTCCGCGATGGCCTCGTGGAGCACGAGGCGCGACCCGGCGATGCAGGCCTGGCCCTGGTTGTGGAAGATGGCGAAGGCCGAGCCGTTGACCGCCGCGTCGAGGTCGGCGTCGGCGAACACCACGTTGGCGCCCTTGCCGCCGAGCTCGAGCTGGAGGCGCTTGAGGTTGCCGGCCGAGGCCTCCACGATCGAGCGCCCGGTGCGCGTGGAGCCGGTGAAGCTCACCTTGGCGATGCCCGGGTGCGCCGCGATGCGGGCGCCGGCGTCGTGGCCGTAGCCAGGGACGACGTTCACGATGCCCGGCGGGAACCCGACCTCGACCATCAGCTCGCACAGCCGCAGCGTGGACAGCGGCACGAGCTCCGACGGCTTCATCACCGCCGTGTTGCCGGCGGCCAGGGCCGGGCCCAGCTTCCAGCTGGTGAACATGAGCGGGAAGTTCCACGGCACGATCTGGCCCACGACGCCCAGCGGCTCGGGCGTCACGTAGTTGAGGAAGCCGGCGGTGTCGACCGGGATGACCGAGCCCTCGAACTTGTCGGCCAGGCCGCCGAAGTAGCGGTAGGTGGCCGCCGTGCGGGGCACGTCCAGCAGCGTCGTGTCCTTCAGCGGGTGGCCGGTGTCGGTCGACTCCAGCCGGGCCAGCTCCTCGGCGTGGCCGTCGATGGCGTCGGCCAGCCGGAACAGCAGCCGGCCCCGCTCGGCGGCCGGTGTCGCCGCCCACGCCGGGGACGCAGCGCGGGCGGCGGTCACCGCGAGGTCGACGTCGGCGGCACGCGCCTCGGCCACCTCGGCCAGCAGGGAGCCGTCGTGGGGGTTGCGGACCTCTACCGTCCCGCCCGCCAACGCGTCGACGAAGTCGCCCCCGATGAACAGCCGGGTCTGCACGTCAGAACTCGACGGCGGTCTTCGGTGCCTTGCCCTCGGCGATGAGGTCGGGCAGCGCGGGCGAGCCGTTCTCCCAGACCAGCAGCATGGCCCGCTTGGGCGAGTAGCCCTGGTGGCGGATGTCGGCGGGCATGGCGGCCACGTCGCCCGCCTTCATGACCACGTTGGCCCGCGGCGCCCCCGTCTCCCGATCCTCGACCTTCCAGTGGATCTCGTCGGAGAGCTGCACGAACCACTCGACCCGGTCGTTGCCGTGGATGATCGGCAGGATGAACTCCTCGGTGGTCGGGCAGTACAGGCTGTCCTTGCACACCGAGACCACCGACGGGTTCCAGGTCACGTCGCTGCGCGACAGGTAGGCGAACAGGTTGAACGCGGCCACCTCGCCCTCGTAGCCCGCCTCGGCCTCGACGGTGGGCTCGTCCTGGGCGACGTCGGCGAACATGCGGTTGATGGTGTGGCCGGTCTCGTCGCTGCGCAGCGGCTCGTCGCCGGGCACGCCCACCATCCGGGCGGCGGTGACCCGGGTGCGGGTGATGGCGGCCAGGTTGTCGCCGGTCTTCTCGCCGAAGGCCGAGCCCGTCTCCTGCGGCGCGGCGAAGGGGTCGAAGCCGTCGTTGGTCCAGTCGGCGAGGATGGCCTTGAACGTCGCCATGATGTGGTCGGCGTCGAAGTTCTCCTGGTGGTCGAGCTCGGCCTTGCGGTAGGCGTCGTTGTACCGGCCGGCGAACAGGTCGACGTTGCCGTAGTGGTTCATCGTCCCGATCACGCCGTCGAAGTTGACGATCCCGTAGAAGAAGTTCCAGGCCACGTCGCGCATCAGCGCCTTGAGGAAGGCCTCGACGGACATGACGTGGCGGCCTGTGGGCCATTCGATGTGGGCGAAGTGCTCGTCGCGGGCGAAGCTGAACCCGCCGAGCCGGAACGTCGCGTAGCCGTGCTCGTTGCTCTCGCCGATCTCCACACCGATGTCGGTGGCAGTCACTGGTCGTCCTCCTCACGCGGTCTGGCAGATGTCGGCCCAGCGGTACACGGTGTCCGGGCCCTCGATGGTCTGGAGCAGGATCACGCCCGGGCGCTCGGTGCTGAACCGGTAGCAGCGCCCGGCCGGCAGCAGGGCCATGTGGCCCCGGCCGGCGGTGATGCGGCCCATGCGGGTGCCCTGCGGCTCGCCGTCCACGCTCACCGAGCCCTGGGCGCCCGGATCGACCTGCGGCTCGGCCGGGTCGAGCAGCTCGACGAGCACCTCGCCGTCGAGCACCAGCGCGAACTCGTCGTGCGGCGTGGCCCGCCACTCGGAGGTGCCCTCGGCCCGGATGACCTCGAGCACGTACTCCATGTTCTTGCCGACCGCGACCTTCTCCCAGGGCCGGGCCGCACTGGCCACGTCGAACATGTTGGAGAACACGTAGTTCTTCGGATCGTCGTTGATCACCTCGACGCCGCCCTTGTCGTAGCGGTCGAGGGATGCGAACGCGGTGGTGTACGTCGCCATGGGTCCCCTCAGGTGCTTTCCCGGGTGTGTTCGCATAGCGTACAATTGTGCGCAATGTGAACAACTCGACGATTGCCTAGCGCAGGAGGCGTGTCAAGGGTGGACTTCGTCCAGTCGCTGGAGCGAGGGCTCGCCGTCATCCAGAGCTTCGATGCCGAGCACCCGCACCTGACCCTGAGCGAGGTCGCGGCCCGCACCGGCCTCACCCGGGCGACCGCCCGGAGGCTGCTGCTCACCCTGGGGGAGCTGGGCTACGTGGCCACGAACGGGCGGCGGTTCTCGCTCACGCCGCGCGTGCTCGACATCGGCTACGCCTACCTGTCCTCGCTCAACGTGCAGCAGATCGCCCAGCCGTACCTGGAGGCGCTGTCCGAGCGGGTGCACGAGTCCGTGTCGGTCACGGTGCTCGACGGCGCCGACATCGTCTACGTGGCCCGGGTGCCGACCAAGCGGATCATGACCATCTCGCTGGGGCTCGGCAGCCGGCTGCCCGCCTACTGCACGTCCATGGGTCGGGTGCTGCTCGCCGAGCTGACCCCCGACGAGCTGGGCGGCGCCCTGCCCGACAGCCTCGAGCAGCACACCGAGCACACGGTGGGCACGCTCGCCGAGCTGGCCGTCGTGCTCAAGCAGGTCCGGGCTCAGGGGTGGGCGCTGGTGGACCAGGAGCTGGAGATCGGCCTGCGCTCGGTGGCCGCGCCCCTGCGCGACGCCTCCGGTCGGGCGGTGGCGGCCATGAACGTCTCCACCCAGGTGGCGCGCACATCCGTGGAGCAGCTCCACGACGAGCTGGTCCCCGACCTGGTCGCCACCGCGGCGCGCATCAGTGAGGCGCTCGCGAAGCGATGAGCACCGCGGCGGCGGGCGACGCGCTGTGGGACCGGGTCCACCAGCTGGCGTCCGGGCTACGGGCGGGCGGGGCGGACCTCGCCCTGTCCGAGCTGCTCGACGCGGCCGAGGCGCTGCGCCACATCCAACTGGCGGACCGGGAGGAGCTGCGCACCGCCCTGCGCACCACGCTGGTCAAGCACGCCCACGAGCTGGACCGCTTCGACGCGCTGTTCGACCGCTGCTTCCCGCCCGCGCCCCGGGCCGCGGGTGCCGGCGACGCCCCGCCCCTGGTGCCCGAGCCGGCGTCCGGCGCCGTCGCCACCGCCCCTCCGGGCCTGGGCGAGCGGGTGCGTGCCGCGGTCGACGCCGGCACCGAGGCGGACCTGCGGGTGCTGGCCGAGGAAGCGGTCGCCCGCCACGCCGGGTTCGACGAGGGCACCCGCACGGAGCGCTACCACGTCTACCGGGTGCTGCGGGCGGTGGAGCTGGCCCACCTGCTCCACGATGCCCTGCGCCGGGCCCGCGAGCGGGGCGAGGACCTGTCCCGCGCCGAGGTCGCGGCCCGCATCGAGGCGCTGCGCCGGCTCATCACCGAGGAGGTGCGCGCCCGCCTGGCGGTCGAGGGCGGTCCGGCCGCCCTGGTCCCGATCACGAGCCCGTTCGACATCGAGCTGGCCCGGGCCACGGCCGGCGAGCTGGCCGAGGTGCGCGCCGCTGTGCGTCCCCTCGCCCGCCGGTTGGCGGCCCGGCTGCGCCGCCGCCGCCAGAGCCTGCGCTCCGGGGCCGTGGACATGAAGCGCACCGCCCGGCGCTCGGTCGGGACCGGCGGCGTGCCCCTCGACGTCGCCTTCCGGCGTCCCCACGCCCACAAGCCCGAGGTGTTCACCCTGTGCGACGTGTCCGGGTCGGTCGCCGACTTCGCCGCCTTCACGCTCACGCTCATGTCGGCGCTGGCCGAGGAGCTGTCCGCCACCCGCTCGTTCGCCTTCGTCGACGCGGTGGACGAGATCACCGACGTGGTGGAGGCCGCCCCGGGCGTGGTGGAGCCGTGGCAGATCCTGCAGCGGGGCCGGGTCATCGGCGCCGACGGCCACTCGGACTACGGCACCGTCCTCGGCCAGTTCCGCGAGCGCTACGGCCGGGCGCTCGGCGACCGCTCGACCGTCATCATCACCGGCGACGGCCGCAACAACTACCGCCCCACGGGCGCCGAGGTCCTGGCCGAGATCGCCCACCGCAGCCGCGCGGTCTACTGGCTGAACCCCGAGCCCCGGTCCCAGTGGGACGCCACCGACTCGGTCCTGTCCGCCTACGCCCCCCACTGCCGCGGCGTGTTCGAGGTCCGCACGCTCCGCCAGCTGGGCGAGGCGGTCGAGCTCATCCTGTGAGGGACTCGAGCTCGACGAGCAGCGCGCGCAGGTGCTCGATGGTGGCCCCGTCGAACCGCTGGGACCACTCCTGTTCGAGCCGGAGGGAGCCGGCGTTCATGAGACGCTCCACCTCGCGGCCCCGGTCGGTCAGGCGGATGACGGTGGCGCGCCGGTCGCCGGCGGCCGGGACGCGCCGGAGGTAGCCGTCGCGCTCGAGCCCCGCGAGCAGGTGGTTCAGCGCCTGCTTGGTGATGTTGGTGCGCCGGGCCAGCTCGCTGGGGCCGGCGCCTTCGGGCCCGGGCGACTGGAAGATGTACATGTGGGCCGGTGACAGCCGGGCGTGCCCCGCGGCGACCAGGTCGTCGTGGATGCGCCGGCGGATGGCGAGGTGCCAGCGCCGCACCAGCGTCGTGAGCAAGGGCGGGTCCATTGCGCCGATCGTAAAGTCGCTGTACTTTGTCGTGCCGCAACCCTACCGATCGCCACGGGAGGCGGGCATGTTCGACCTCGACGACTTCATCGCCCGGTGCCGGGCGGCATCCCACGAGTCGGAGCCGCAGCTGGCGATGAGGGACGTGCTGGCCGGCGCCATCGCCAACCCGGGCCTGGCCGCTGCCCTGCCCCCGACCCGGGCCGAGATCGTCCCGCTCCACGTGGACGACGACCTCACGATCCTCAAGGTGGTCTGGGCGCCCGGCATGAGCGTCGGCCCGCACGACCACCGCACGTGGGCCGCCATCGGTGTCTACACCGGGGGCGAGGACAACGCCTTCTACCGGCGCGACGGCGCGACCATCACCGGCTCCGGCGGCCGGGAGCTCCGGCCGGGCGACGTGTGCCTGCTGGGCGACGACGTGATCCACGCGGTCACCAACCCGACCGTCCAGTACGCGGCCGCCATCCACGTCTACCGCGGCGACTTCCTCGCCATGTCCCGCAGCGAGTGGACCGGGACGCCGTACAGCGAACGGCCCATCGACCACGAGACCAGGGCCGCCGAGTTCGAGGCGGCGAACCGGCCCCCGCCGGCGAGCGGCTAGCGCACCAGCAAGGGGCGGAGCGTGCGGTGGGCCACCTCCAGGCCGGCCTCGACCCGCTCCTCGCTCCCGCCCCACACCGGATCCTCGTGCTCGACGGAGAGCACGCCGTCGAACCCGCCCTCGTACAGCGCGTCGACGAGCCGCACCCAGTCGACCTGGCCCAGGCCGGGGACGCGGTAGCGCCACCAGCCCACGTCCCAGGGGTCGTCCCGGGCGACGGCCTTGCCGTACCAGCCGTAGCGGTCGCGGCGGTCGGGGAAGAGCTCGATGTCCTTGGCCTGGGCGTGGGGGATGCGGTCCACGTAGGGCCGCACCGCCGCGACCGGGTCGATGCCGATCCAGCACAGGTGGGACGGGTCGAAGTTGAGGTAGAGGCCCAGCGAGAACATCCACTCCCACAGCTCGGGCGAGTAGGCGAGGTTGCCGGGGTAGCCGTCGGGGTGCCAGCCCTCCATCACGCAGTTCTCGACGATGAGCTTGACCCCGCGCTCGCCCGCCCGGTCCACCAGCGGGGCGAAGACGCGCGCGGCCTCGGCCAGGTTGTCGCGCACGCTGCGGCCCGGGTGGCGGCCCACGAACGTGCCCACCGTGGGGCAGCCCAGGTCGGCGGCGGCGTCGATGCAGCG
>DATBGF010000008.1:0-5742 GCA_036558145.1 Acidimicrobiales bacterium | reverse complement strand
GCCGCCGCAGGATCGGGGCGGTGGCGGCGGCGGGGACGTCGGTCTCCAGCGCCACCCGCTCCCGCTCGTACTGGCGGTTCAGCCGCAGGAGGATGATCACCACCAGCGGCATGATCGGCAGGACCACCCAGGCGTCCGAGAAGCGGGTGATGGCGACGATGATCACGATCGCGCCCGACAGGACGGCGCCGACGCCGTTGGCCAGGATGCCCCGGACCCAGCCCTTCTCCCGCTTGCGCAGGTGGTGCTTGGTCATCCCCGATTGCGACATGGTGAAGCCGGTGAACACCGAGATGGCGTAGACGGGGATCAGCCGGGTGACGGCCGCGTTGGAGATCACGACCAGCACGGCGGCCGCCGCGGCCAGGGCGATGATCCCGTTGGAGAACACCAGCCGGTGCCCGCGCTTGGTGAGCTGGCGGGGCAGGAAGCTGTCGCCCGCCTGCAGGTTGGCCAGCCGGGGGAAGTCGGCGAAGCCGGTGTTGGCCGCCAGCACCAGGATCAGCATGGTGGCGACGTTGAGCATGTTGGACAGGAACTCGCCCGACCCGCTGTGGCCGTAGACGACCTCGCCGATCTGGGCCAGCACGGTGGGCGTGCCGGACTCGAACGGGATGACCTGGATCTTCGACGCCAGGAACGACAGGCCGAGGAACATCACGCCCAGGCCGCTGCCCATGATCACCAGCGTCTGGCGGGCGTTGCGCCACTCGACCTTGCGGAACGCGGGCACGCCGTTGGAGATGGCCTCCACGCCGGTGACCGCCGAGCCGCCGGAGGCGAACGCCTTGGCCAGCACGTAGGCCGACGCCGCGGTCATGAGGCCGGCGTGGCTGCCCTCCTCGACCATGCCCGCCTGGAACGTGCCGAGGTGGCCGAGGTTGCCCGCCGAGTACGAGACGATGCCCCAGACGATGAGCAGCGCCATGTTGAGCATGAAGAAGTACGTGGGCGCCGCGAACAGCTTCCCCGACTCCCGCACGCCGCGCAGGTTGCCGTAGGCGATCAGGACGATGAAGAACAGCGACAGCGGCACCCGGTACGGCTCCAGGCCCGTGATGGTGGAGGCGATGGCGGCGCTGCCCGCCGCCACCGACACGGCGACGGTCAGGATGTAGCCGATGAGCAGGGCGGCCCCCGCGACCTGGGCGGGGACGATGCCGAAGTTGTCGCGGGTGACCAGGTAGGCGCCGCCCGCCGAGGGGTACTCCTTGATCGTCTCCCGGTAGCTGATGATCAGCAGGCCGAGCACGATGAGCATGGCCAGCGTGACCGGCAGCACCAGGGAGAACGCCGCCAGTCCGAAGTACGGCACCAGGACGTGGAGGATCTCCTCGGTGGCGTACGCCGACGAGGACAGGTTGTCCGAGGCGAACACGGCCAGCGCCGTGGGCTTGCCCAGCCGCTCGTGCTCGAGCTGCTCGGAGTGCATGGCCTTGCCCAGCATCCGGCGCTTGAACCGGTAGCCGACGGTGTCGGGCGGCAGCGGGACGGTGGGCTTGGAGCTACGCGGCGCGGGCGCCTCGTAGTTGGCAGGGCCGTGCTCGCTGGCCTCGGCTTCGGCGGCGGGGGACGCCTGGGTCGACATCGCCGCCGAGAATAGGCCCGGCGGCGATGTCGACTGCTATCGGCTGTTCGGGGCCGCTCAGGCCGCTACGGCGGCCGCCACCGGCTCCAGGGCCAGGTCCAGGACCTTGGCCACGTCGTCGACCGGGTGGAACGTCATCTCGGCCCGCACGGCCTCGGGGACGTCGTCCAGGTCGGCCTCGTTGCGCAGCGGGAGGATGACCTCGCGCAGCCCGGCCCGGTGGGCGGCCAGCACCTTCTGCTTGACCCCGCCGATCGGCAGTACCCGGCCCGACAGGGTGACCTCGCCGGTCATGGCCACGGTGGACCGGACCGGCGTGCCCCGCAGCAGGCTGACGAGGGCGGTGGTCATGGTGATGCCGGCCGACGGGCCGTCCTTGGGGATGGCGCCGGCGGGGAAGTGGACGTGGAAGCGCTTGCCGTCCAGGGCCGACTGGTCGATGCCGAGCCGGTCCGCCCGGGAGCGGACGTAGGACAGGGCGATCTGGGCCGACTCCTTCATCACGTCGCCGAGCTGGCCGGTGACGGTCATGCCCGACTCGCCGGGCATCGAGGTGGCCTCCACGAACAGCACGTCGCCGCCCACGCCGGTCACGGCCAGGCCGGTGGCCACGCCGGGCACCGACGTGCGGTCGGCCGCCTCGTCGTGGAACCGGCGCCGCTTGAGGTAGGTGGGCACGTCGCCGAGGTCGACCACGATGGGCGTCTCGGCGCCCTGGGCCACCGAGGTGGCGGCCTTGCGCAGCAGCTTGCCCAGCTCGCGCTCCAGGCTCCGGACCCCGGCCTCCCGGGTGTAGCCGTCGACGATCTCGCCGAGCGCCGCGTCGGTCACCTCGACCTCGCCGTCGCGCAGGCCGTTGCGGGCCTGCTGGCGGGCGAAGAGGTGGTCGCGGGCGATGGCGACCTTCTCGTCGTGGGTGTAGCCGTCGAGCCGGATGACCTCCATGCGGTCCAGCAGCGGGCCGGGGATGGTCTCCAGCATGTTGGCGGTGGCCAGGAACAGCACGTCGGACAGGTCGAGGTCGACCTCCAGGTAGTGGTCCCGGAAGGTGTGGTTCTGGGCCGGGTCCAGGACCTCCAGCAGGGCGGACGAGGGGTCGCCCCGCCAGTCGGCGCCGATCTTGTCCACCTCGTCGAGGAGGATGACCGGGTTCATCGAGCCGGCCTCGGTCAGGGCCCGGACGATGCGGCCGGCCTGGGCGCCGACGTAGGTGCGCCGGTGGCCCCGGATCTCGGCCTCGTCCCGGATGCCGCCGAGGGCGATGCGGGTGAACTTGCGGCCGAGGGCCCGGGCGACGGAGGCGCCGAGCGACGTCTTGCCGACCCCGGGGGGACCGGCGAGGGCGACGATGGCGCCGGGACGGCGCCCGTTGTCCGGAACGTCGGGCTGGTCCTCCGAGTCGGAAGCCGCCAGCTCGGCGGCCCGCTCGGCCAGGAGCTTGCGGACGGCCAGCATCTCGACGATGCGGTCCTTGACCTCTTCGAGGCCGGTGTGGTCGGCGTCGAGCACCTCGCGGGCCTTGGCGATGTCGTAGTCGTCCACGCTCCGCTCGCCCCACGGGATCTCGAACACGGTGTCGAGCCAGTTGCGGATCCAGCCGTGCTCGATGTTCTGCTCGGGCGTGCGCTCGAAGCGGTCGATCTCCCGCTCGATGGCCTTGCGGGTGGCCTCGGGCACGGCGCCCGCCTCCACCAGCGCGGTGAGCCGCTCGCGGTAGCTCCCGATGGTGTCGTCGTCGCCGTCCTCGCCCAGCTCCTTGCGGATGGCCTCCATCTGCTGGCGGAGCAGGAACTCGCGCTGGCGGCTCTCCAGCCCCTCGGACACGTCGCTGCGGATCTTCTCGGCCAGCTCGTGCTCGGCCAGCGCGTCCTTGACCCAGCCCAGGACCAGCGTCAGCCGGTCGGGCAGCTCCAAGGTCTCCAGCAGCTCGATCTTGCGCTCGACGGCCAGATCGGGCCACCAGCCCACCAGGTCGGCGAGGGCCGAGGGCTCGTCGACGCCCCGCAGGACCTCGGTCAGCCGGCGGCCGCCCAGCGCCTGGAACAGCGCGCGCAGCGCGGCCCGCAGCTCCGTGGCGGTGGCCTCGGCCTCCTCGGACAGCTCGCCGTCGTCGACCGGTGCGGCGTGGACCCACAGGCCGCTGGTCTCGCCGATGACGCCCAGGCCGACCTCGGCCCGGACGGTGGCCCGGATCACGAGGGCGGGCATGCCCCCGGGGAGCTGGCCCCGGTTCTCGATGCGGGCGACGGTGCCGACCCGGGCGTAACGGCCGTCCCCGAGGCGGGGGACGAGCAGGAGGGTGTTGCCGGCCTTCACCGCCGCGTCGGCGGCGGCCTTGGCCTCGTCGGTCTCCAGGGCGAGCGTCACCACCATGCCGGGCAGCACGACGTCGTTGGTCAGCGGAAGGACCGGCAGAGTGACGGTGTCCAGATCGGCCATCGTTGGTCCCCTTCTCGGGCGGGGTGTAGAGATACTTGACTGACGCAAGCAACTCTACGGACGGCCTGAGGATTCCCCACCCAGCAATCTTGAGCGCGTGACACTCAACACACGCTCTCGGTACGGTGGCCCCCCGTGGTGCTGGCTCAAACCGTGCAAGAGGCCTGCGGCTCGGAGAACCCGACGTTCGTCTGCCGCCGGGTGTTCGACTGGACCGGCAGCGAGGCGTGGGCCGAGGCGGCCGACAGGTTCGTGGTGCCGCCGCTCCACATCCTGCTGATCGTCCTCGTCGCCTACATCACCAACCGGCTGGTGCGCCGGAGCATCAGGCGCCTGACCGCCCGGATCGTGGACTCGGGGGCCAACGGCACCCTCGGCACCCTCCGGGACAAGACGCCCAGCGCCCTGCTCGGCACCGGCGCGCACTCGCTGCGCGCCGCGGCCCGGGCCCAGACCCTGGGCCTCGTGCTGCGCTCCATCGCCAGCACCGTCATCTGGACGATCGCCATCATCATGATCCTGGGCGAGCTGGGCGTGGCGCTCGGCCCGCTGATCGCCGGCGCCGGCATCGCGGGCGTGGCCATCGGCTTCGGCGCCCAGAGCCTGGTCAAGGACTTCCTGTCCGGCATCTTCATGCTGATCGAGGACCAGTACGGCGTCGGCGACCTCATCGACGCGGGTGTCGCCAGCGGCACGGTCGAGGACGTCACGCTGCGGACCACCCAGATCCGGGACACCAGCGGCACCCTCTGGTACGTCCCCAACGGGTCGATCCTGCGGGTGGGCAACATGTCCCAGGACTGGGCCCGGGCCGTGCTCGACATCGAGGTCACCGAGGACACCGACCTGGCGCGGGCGCTGGGGGCGGTCAAGGCCGTGGTCGACGAGCTGTGGGAGGACCCCGCCTGGTCGGCCCGCATCCTGGAGGAGCCCGAGGTCCTGGGGGTCGAGCGCATCGCCAACACGGGCATCACGCTCCGCACGCTCATCAAGACCCGCCCGGCCGAGCAGTTCAAGGTCATGCGCGAGATGCGCCGCCGGGTCTGCGAGGCGTTCCGCGAGCTCGACATCCACATCGCTCACGGCCCCGGCGCCTGACGGCGGGTTACTGTCCGCCCATGCTGGGTGGGGGACAGGTGCTCTGGGTTGTCGGCGGCGCACTGGCAGGGCCGGGGATGGTGGCCGCGCTCAGCCTGAGCGACAGCGACCTGGTGACCGATCGGGCCGGCCCGCCCGACGCCGAAGGCGGACCGGACGAGCCGTCGGACGAGACGACGCTGCCGGCCGACGGCGCAGAGCTGATGACGCGTGGCTACGAGGTCGGCGACTGTGTCATGTGGGATCCGACGGAGGCCGTGGCCGTCACGGACCTCGTGGACTGCACGGAGCCACATCGCATCCAGATCTCCGGGTCGGTGGCCGCGCCCGACCAGGACGACTACCCGACGTTCGCCGAGTGGACGACCATCATCGACCAGACCTGTTCCGCCTCGGCCACGGCCCTGGTCGGAGCACCGCTGGACCCAGACGGGCGCCTCCACATCGAGGCGATCCACCCGCAGCCGGACGGGTGGTTCGAGGGCGACCGGGTCGTGTGGTGCGGCGTGGGCACCTGGGGAGAGACGGTCGATCCCGCCTCGCTGCTCCACGAGGACGCCCGCGGCGCGGACCAGGCGTACCACTTCGAGGCCGGCCAGTGCGTGGCCTACCCGCCC
>DATBGF010000007.1:0-9506 GCA_036558145.1 Acidimicrobiales bacterium | reverse complement strand
CTCCACGGCAGCCCCGCCCCGGCGGAAGAGCTGGCGGTCGTCGCTGACGAGCTCGAGCGCCTGGCCGAGCGGCTCGACGCCTTCCCGGGCGGGTCGCTCTACGAGGGCTTCGCCGAGTCCACGCTGGCGGGCGCCGATCCGCACGCGTTCTTCGACCACAGCCCCATGCTGGGCCGGGCCAACCCGCTGGCGCCCCCGATCCAGCTGTGGCAGGAGACCGACCGCATGCACGGGCGGGTCACCTTCTCCTCCGCCTACGAGGGACCGCCCGGCTGCGTGCACGGGGGCTACGTGGCGGCTGCGTTCGACGAGGTGCTGGGCTCGACCCAGTCGCTGGCGGGCCGGCCGGGGATGACCGCCAACCTCAGCGTCGACTACCGCAGCCCCACGCCGCTGCACACCGAGCTGCGCTTCGAGTCCTGGGTGACCGGGGTGGAAGGGCGCAAGACGTACACCCACGGCACGCTGCACGCAGGGGACCGGCTGTGCGCCGAGGCCGACGGCCTGTTCGTGGCCATCCCCTTCGACCGGGTGGCCGAGCTCCACCGCCAGCGCGACGAGGCGTTCGGCCCCGACCACGAGACCTAGGAGGCCGACCGGACAGGGCGTGAGCCGCAGCCCAAGAGTCCGCGTTTTGGTGGCCGGGCCGCGGCTCGGCAGGGAGCCCCAGGCAACACGTGGCGCAGCCCTAGGGCCGGTCGTCGCCCAGGGCGCTGCGCAGGCGGGCGAGGCCGTTGGCCACGGCCACCCGGGCCCGCCCCTGGGACAGGCCGAGGGAGGCGGCCACGTCGGCCAGCGTCATCGGCTCGGTCCCGTCGAGGCCGTAGCGGGCCACCACCGCGGCCCGCTCGGTGGGCGTCAGGCTGTCGAGGACGTGGGGCTCCAGGGCGTGCAGGGCGACCAGGTCGTCGTCCGATCCGGCCCGCAGGTCCTCCGGTCCGCTGGCCCGGTCGTCGTCCTCGTCGTCCGGATAGGGCCAGCCACCCTCGTCGATGTAGAAGTCGAGCGGATCACCCATGGCTCACTTGTCGCGCCGCCCGGCGCGCAGCGTCAACCCACGCCACCCTGGGTGGCCACGAACTGGTCGACGAGGGCGACCTCCGCGGTCAGGTGCTCGCGCAGGCCCGACACGATGGCCCGCTCGACGGCCGAGCCCACGATCAGGGCCTTCACCTTCAGCCTGCCGGTGACCGTCCGGACGCTGCCGCCGTTGGTGCGGTCGCCGATCGTGCACGAGCCCGACGACTGCAGCCGGTCCGCGTAGTGCTCCGGGGCCATGCGGTAGCTGACCGTGCGGGCGACCAGGTCGTGCACGCTGTGCTCGACCCAGCTCAGCTTGCGGGGGTCGACCACCGCCGTCACCGCCGGGGACAGGTCGCCCACGAAGCGGTAGCGGATCTGCATCCGGACCTCGTCGCCGTCCTCCCGGCGGTCGAGCACCTCGGGCGGGCCCAGCTTGGGCAGCCCGACCAGGTGCTCGTACAGCTCGTGGGACGCGTAGGCCCTGGCCAGGGCGTCGCCCCCGGCCGTGAACACCTGGTCGAGCATGAAGTCCATCGCCGCCTCTCAGCTCGGCAGGGGTGTCGTGTCGAGGGCGGCGAGCAGGCCGTCGCCCACCCGGGCCGCCAGCTGGGGGCCCATGCCGGGGACGGCCGCCAGCTCCTCGTGGGTGGCCGGGCGGCGCTCGGCGATCGCCTCCAGCAGCTGGTCGTCGATCAGCGCCGCGGGATCGGCGCGGGCGGCGCGGGCGCTCTCGTCCCGCCACGCCTGGAGCGCGGCCAGGGTGGGTGAGGGGACCGGCCGGTCCTGGGTCGCCACCGCCGCGGTCAGGCTGGCCCGCTGCTCGGCCAGGTGCTCCCGCCAGCCGGGGGCCGGCCCGCCCTGGGCGGCGGGGGTGACGTCGGGCCGTTCTCGCTGCTGGCCGGCCAAGCCCGCCAGCCAGGGCGTGAGCCGGCGGTCGGCGGGCTTGCCGCCGAAGCTGCGGCTGGCGGCCCAGGAGCAGTGCAGCTCGTCCTCGGCCCGGGTCATGGCCACGTACAGCAGCCGGGCCTCTTCGGCCCGCTGGGCGTTGGTGCGGGCATGGGTGATGGGGACGAGGCCGTCCTCCAGCCCGGCCAGGTGCACCACCGGCCACTCCAGGCCCTTGGCCGAGTGGAACGTGGCCACCGTGACGGCGTCGCGGCGCACCTCGCCGCTCTCGGACTGGAGCGTGGCCACCAGCCAGGACACGAACCCGACGGCGCCGGCCCGGGGATCGAGGCGCAGGTGGTCGTGCGCCAGCTGGACGACCAGCTCCAGGTCGACCCGGGCCTCCGTGTCGGTCTCGGCCGCCAGCGCCGCCAGGTCGGGCAGGCAGGCGGCCAGCGAGCCTCCCGAGCGCCGCAGCAGGTCGAGGGCGTCGCGGACCTCGCGCCGCTCGACCACGCCGTCGGCCCCCCGGACGTGGTGGGGCACACCGGTGCGGCGCAGCGCCTCGGTGATGACCGGGACCTGGGCGTGGGTGCGGACCAGCACGGCCTGGGTGGACCAGGCGGCCCGCGGGCCACGCCGGTCCCGCACGGCCCGGGCGATGGCCTGGGCCTCGGCCCGCTCGTCGGGGTGGCGCTCCAGCCGGACGGCGGGGCCCTCGACCCGGGTGGCGGTGACGCGGGCCTCGCCCGCCCCCGCCCGTTCCAGCACGTCGGCCGCCGCCGCCAGGACCTGGGGCGTGGAGCGGTAGTTCCCGACCAGCGAGATGACCTCGGCCGGCGGGTACAGGCGCCGGAAGCCCTGGAGGAAGCCGGCGTCGGCCCCGTTCCAGCCGTAGATGGCCTGGTGGGGGTCGCCGACCACGCACAGGTCGTAGCGGTCGCCCCGCCAGGCGTCGAGCAGCCGGAGCTGGAGCGGGTTCACGTCCTGGAACTCGTCCACGAACAGGTGCTGGAAGCGCCAGCGCTGCGCCGCTGCGAAGGCGCTGTCGGTCTCGATCAGGTGGCTGCACAGCCGCAGGAGGTCGTCGAAGTCGACCATGCGGGCGCGGCGCTTGTCGTCCTCGTAGGCCCGGTAGAGCTCGGCCACCCGCTCGGCCGCCGCCGGGGCGCGGCGCCGGGCCGCGGCGGTGGCCTCCGCGTAGCCGTCGGGGCCGACGAGGCGGGCCTTGGCCCACTCGATCTCGCCCGCCAGCTGGGCCACGGTCAGCGGCGAGCCGGACACGATGGCGCCCAGCACCGGCGCCTTGCGGGCCAGCAGCCCGGGCGCGGCCTGCCCGTGGTCGGCCCACCAGGACCGCAGCTGGGCGTAGGCCACGCCGTGGAAGGTCCCGGCGGCCACGCCCGAGCGCAGGCCCAGCGCCCGCAGCCGGCTGTCCAGCTCGCCTGCGGCCTTGCGGGTGAACGTGAGGGCCAGGACGTGGCTGGCGTCGGCGTCGCCCGTCTCCACCCGCCAGGCGATGCGGCGGGCCAGCACCCGGGTCTTGCCCGACCCGGCCGGCGCCAGGATGGCCAGCGGCCGGGCGGGCGAGGTCACGGCCCGGCGCTGCGCATCGTCGAGGTCATCCAACAGCAGATCGGCCAACGTCGGAGACAGTATTCGGCCGCGTACGCTCCTTGCGGTGATCGAGGTGTCCCGCGAGCGGTTCGAGGAGCTGGTCGGCACCGCGCTCGACGGGATCCCCGACGAGCTGGCGGAGCTGATGGACAACGTCGTCGTGGTGGTGGAGGACGGCGTCCCCCGGGGCCGGCTGCTGGGGCGCTACGTGGGCATCCCGCTCACCCAGCGAGGCATCTGGTACGGCTCGGGCGGGGTGACGATGCCGGATCGCATCACGATCTTCCGCCTGCCCATCTGCTCGCTGTGCCGCACCGAGGACGAGGTGGTCGAGCAGGTCAAGGTGACGGTCGTCCACGAGGTCGCCCACCACTTCGGCATCGGCGACCGCAAGCTCCACGAGCTGGGCTGGGGGTAGACCGGCCGGCAAGGAAACACCTGCGGCGCCCCTGCGGGGCGCCGCGAGCCCGAGGCAGTAGGGCGGGCGGGCCCTTCTGCCTCAGAGCTCGGCCGGCGGGATGGGGTCCCCCGGGGGGACCGCGGTCGTGGCGCCCGGGGCCAGCTCGCCCCGGAGCAGCTTGGCCTCGACGTCGGGCGGGAACGGCTTGGAGAAGAGCGGCTCGTGCTGCTGGCGGGACCGGAACAGGTTGGCGATGTAGCTCATCCGGTCGTCGTAGTCGCTCCAGTTGCGGACCCGCCGGCCCTCGTCCCGGCCGTCGGACAGGTCGTAGCGGGTCAGCAGCGCCTGGGTGAGCGGCTCGGTGACCGCCTGCAGGTCCTTGGGGAACAGCGGCGTCCCGGGCGGGGCCGGGGCCGGCAGCGGCCGGCCCAGCGTCAGCACCTCGTCCGGGAGCTTCAGCACCATGAAGTGCGACATCAGCGAGGCGTACAGCGACGACGGCACGGTGCGCCAGGACCACGCCCGCTCGAAGCGCCGGCACACGAGCCGCCGCATGGCGGGGCGGGTGAACAGCGCCAGCGAGGCCGACACGTAGCCGTCGACGCGGCGCTGCTCGTAGGCGCCGATGAGCAGGTTGCCGGCCAGCACCCGCTCGGCCCGCTCCTTGGGGTCGGCGGTGAACAGGGCCTCGAAGTACTGGCGCAGGCCCAGCTCCAGCTCGGTCGCGGGCGGGTTCTCGGTCAGCATCCAGCTGGGGTCGAGCCGGGCCTGCTCGGCCAGCACCGCCTCCATCCGGCGCCAGTAGCGCGTCCACGCCTCCTCGTCCGCTCCGGTGAGGCGCCGGGGGTCGAACGCCTCCAGGAACAGGGCGAAGGCCAGGCCGATCTCCAGGAACACGTAGCGGTTCCCGGCCACCAGGGCCCGGTAGGTGGCGCCGTTGTCGCGGGTCAGGGCCCAGCGGAGGGCGTCCGTGAGCCGTTCGGTGACCCAGCCCGGCAGCCAGTCCGGGTCGAGCGGGTCGAGCTCAGGGTCGTCCTCGATCCAGCCGCCGATCGTCTTGGACGACCAGGTGGAGAACGTGCACCAGTTGGCCTGGCGGCGGTGGCCGCCGAAGGCCAGCGCGTCGGCCAGGCGCACCGACAGGTCGGAGTACGCCAGGGTGATGCGCCGGTTGCGCAGCTGCATGACCTCGACCGGCTCCCAGAGCGGGTAGCCCTTGCTGGCGATGAGGCGGACCTCCTCGGAGCTGATGGGCAGCGTGACCGGCTCGGCCGCGGTGGCCAGCGCCAGCCCGTAGCTCAGCTCCCGCTGGGGATCGCCGTCGTCGTGCACGACGCCGCCGGCGCCCAGGCCGGGGCCGATCACTGCGCCACCTCGGCGCCGTCCGGGCCGGGGACGGGCCGCCGGCCGGTGAGCAACGCCACCCCGGGGGCCGCCGTGTCCACGTGCGGCGCGTGGCGTCGGGCCCGCATGTGCCGGCGGCGCTCCCGGCGCTCGCGCCCGGTGGGGGAGGGATCCACGGCCAGCGTCCCGGCGGCCGCGAGGTCCAGCCGGAAGGCGGCCCGGCCGCCCTTCAGGGAGCGGTCCACGAACATGCGCATCATCGAGCGTCCCAGCAGGTTCCCCGGTGCCTCGAACGCCCGGCGGACGGCGGGGACGCGGCGGGCCAGCGGGCCGGTCACCCGCATCCCGGCGAGCGCCGGCCGCCACCACGACGCCTTGGGCACGGCCAGCTTGTCGGCCACGCCGGGGGCCGTGAGGTGCCGCACCAGCGTGCGCGGGACGTTGCGCAGGCCCCAGGGCATCGTGAGCTCCATCTCGGTGAGCAGGACCGTCATGAGCCGCCGGCCGGCGGCGCTCGGGGCGTGCTGGCGGCGGAAGATCTCGGCCGCGAGGTCCTCGGCCTCGGCCCGGGACAGGGGGAGGAGGCCGGGCTCGATGCCGAGCACGTTGCCGACGACGCACCACACGTGCATGTAGCCCTCGGCGCCCTCGGGGTCGTAGGGGATGCCCAGCCGGTCGAGGGCCTGCAGCACGCACACGCTGAAGGTGAGCAGCGTGCCCAGCAGGTCCTCCTGGTTGACCGGGTGGCCCCACTCGGCGCACCAGCGGGGCGACTGGGACTCGTCGCAGGTCTGGGCCACGGCCGGGCTGGTGGTGATGGCGTGGCGGACCACCGCGTGCAGGAGCCGCACGCCGCGCGCCGTCACGTGGCCCTGGCCGCCCGGCTCCAGCGCCGCGGGCGAGGACGTCCCCAGGTCCATCACGTCGACCAGCATCTGCGCCGTCTCGCCGATGCGCCGGCGCATGTCGCCGGTGGCGAGGTCCGAGGTCAGCGCCAGCACCTGCACGCCCTTGGCGGCCGCGTAGCCGGTCGGGAGCGACGCGCAGAACAGCGAGGTGCAGATGGGCAGGGCCCACTCGCCGAAGAACTCCTGGCCCTGCCGGATCAGCGCGGGGTCGGACCAGTCGGGCAGCGGCGGGCCACCGAAGAGCCAGTCCCGCAGCTCGGCCATCTCGCCGCCGCCCGCTCCGGCGTGGCCGATCTGGTCGAGCACGGCCCGCACCAGCTCGCGCTCGTCGAGCCGCTCGTGCCCGGCGCGCAGCTCGGCCGCCAGGGCGTCGGCTTCGGGGTCTCCGATGGTGCGCAGCTCGTCGAGCCGGCGATCGTCAAGGGGGACCGCTGTCACCCGCCAGCTCCTTCACCTGGGCCGATGCGTAGGCGACGAGGTCCGCCGGCGTCATCGCCGCGCCCGCCCGCCGGGCCGCGTTGTAGCGGTCCCGGTCCAGGTGCTCGGCCACCGTGGCGTCGATCATCAGGCTCCGCGCCGTGTTGTGCCACGGCGTGCGGGACACGGCCCCGCAGATGGTCGCCGCCACCTCGAAGGCCCCCAGGGCGACCAGTGGGTCGAGCATGCTGATCACGGTCAGCGTCTGCTCGGCCACGTTGCCCCGGTCCGCGAAGCGCCGCGCCACCTCCCGCAGCGAGGCCAGCGCCGCCGCGTGCCCGCCGGAGCGGGCGTTGAGCTCGTCCAGGCCCCGCAGCGCCTGCTGGACCACGATCGCCACCGAGGCGGTCGAGGCCAGCGCCAGCGCCTCGTGCAGCTCGGCCCGCGCGGTGGTCGGATCGTCATGGCCCACCACCCGGGCGTGGGACAGCAGCGCCATGCACCGCAGCGACGGGTTGGACCGCTCTTCGGCCAGCTCCATGAGCTCCTCGGCGGCCTTGAGCCCGCGCTCGGGGACGCCGGCCATGTCGAAGATGAGCGCCCGGTCGAACTGGGCCAGCGCCTCGGCCAGCGGGTCGCCGGTGGCCCGGCTGTGCGCCTCCATGGCCTCCAGGTGGGACTCCCACGCCGCCTCGTCCTGGACGTTCGCCGCCAGGAACGACAGCGTGTTGTGGGCGATCCACCAGGGCCCGTCGCCGGGATCCGCCGCCACCTCGAGCGCCTCGCTGCTCAGCCGGCGGGCGTCGTCGATCCGGGCCTCGACCCCCGCGGTGATCCCGGCCAGGGCCAGGGCCACCGCCCGCAGCGGCTCGCCCTGCGCGCCCGGATGGGCCAGGAGCTGCTCGGCCCAGCGCCCGATCTCGCGCCGCTCGCGCATGAGCAGCTCGTCGGTGAGGGCGGTCATGATCCGCAGAGCGTCACGGATGCGGCCCGAGCTCACGAACCAGTCGTAGGCGGCGCGCAGGTTGGCCCACTCGGCCTGCAGGCCGGCCACCCACACCGGCTCGCGGGGCCCGCGGCGGTACGGGACCGCCTCCTCGGCCAGCCACAGGAAGTGGCCCGCGTGGCGGTCGGCCACCGCGGCGGCGTGGCCGGTCTCGGCCAGGTAGTCGGCGGCGTAGGCCGCCATGACGCTGAGCATGTCGTAGCGGGCCGAGCCGTCCGAGGGCAGGTCGATGCGGACCAGGGACTGCTCGACCAGCTCGGCCATGAGCGGTGCCACCGCAGCCTCGTCCAACCCGGCGGCGGGGGCGATCCGCTCGGCCTGGTCGAGCGTCCAGCCGCCCCGGAACACCGACAGGGCGGCGAACAGCGTGCGAGCCTCGGCCCCGAGCAGCTGGAACGACCAGTCGACGGTGGCCCACAGCGTGCGGTGGCGGGCGGGGGAGCCGGCCGGCGCCGGGGCCAGGAGGTCGAAGCGGCGGTCCAGCCGGGCCGCCACCGCCGCGGGCGACATGGTGGCCAGGCGGGGGGCCGCCAGCTCGATGGCGAGGGGCAGCCCGTCGAGCCGGAATACGATGTCGCCGAGCCCCGGCTGGTCCGGCGTCACCCGCGCCCCGGCGGCCCGGGCCCGGTCGATGAGGAGCTGGACGGCGGGCGCGGGCCCGTCGCCCGCGTCGGTTCCTGGTCCGCCCGGCAGCCCGAGCGGGTCCAGGGGCAGGACCTGCTCGCCGTGCACCCGCAACGCCGCCCGGCTGGTGGCGATGATCCGCACCCCGGGGCCCGCGGCCATCAGGTCGCCGACCAGGCGGGCCACGGCCGGGCGCAGCGTCTCGCAGTTGTCCACCAGCAGCAGCAGGCGGGCGCCGGGCACCGAGGCCAGCAGCGCCCGGCGGGCGTCGCCTCCGCTCGGGGCGGCGACCCGCATGCTGGACGCCAGGTGCTCGGCCAGGATGTCGGCGTCGCGCACCGAGGACACGTCGCAGAACCAGACCCCGTCCGGGTAGTCGGCCAGGCTGGCGCGGTGGGCGACCTCGAGCGCCAGGCGGGTCTTGCCCAGCCCGCCCTCGCCGGTGATGGTGACGAGCCGCTCGGTCCGCAGCAGGGCGGCGACGTGCTCGCACTCCTCGGGGCGGCCCACGAAGCTGGTGGCCGGGCGGGGGAGCGCCCCGGTGTGGGGCCGTCCCGAGCGCAGCGGGGGGAAGCCGGCCGCCAGGCCGGGATGGCGCAGCTGGTACACGCGCTCGGCCCGGGCGAAGCCCTCGAACAGCCAGGTGCCCACGTCGACCAGCTCGCTGTCGGGCGGGCCCACCTCGACCATCAGCTCCCGGGTGGCTGCCGACACCAGCACCTGGCCGCCGTGGGCGGCGTCCCGCAGGCGGGCGACCCGGTTCACGGTGGCGCCGAAGTAGTTGCCGTCGCGCTGCTCGGCCTCGCCGGTGTGCACCGCCATGCGCACGTCGAGCGGGTCGCCCGCCCACCCCGGCTCGCTCAGGCGGAGCTGGGCGTCGAGGGCGGCGGCCACCGCGTCGGCCGGCGTGGTGAACACCGCGCAGAAGCCGTCGCCGGGGTGGCCGAAGACGTGGCCCCGGTGGCTCTCGATGGCGGCCCGGACCAGCGCGTCGTGGGCCCGCAGGGCGGCGCCCATGGCTTCGGGGTCGCGGTCCCAGCGGGCCGTCGAGTGCTCGACGTCGGTGAACAGGAAGGTGGCCAGCGTGCTGGTCGGGACCGCCGCCGCCGGGGCCTGTGCCTCCGGCGCCTGCCAGTCGAGCGTGGGGTCCTGGGCCAGCACCGCCCGCTCGAGGCGGACCAGCTCGGCACAGGGGGTGATGCCGAGCTGGTCCGCGAGGATCTGGCGCAGCCGCTCGTAGGCCCGCAGCGCCTCGGCCTGGCGGCCGCAGCGGTACAGCGCC
>DATBGF010000006.1:0-4742 GCA_036558145.1 Acidimicrobiales bacterium | reverse complement strand
ACAGCTCGACCACCCGGGCCAGCTTGGACAGCCCGAGGATGCGCTCCCCGGGCAGGTAGCCGACGTGCGCCACCCCCTTGAACGGCAGCAGGTGGTGCTGGCACAGCGAGTGGAACGGGATGTCCCTGGCCAGCACCAGCTCGTCGTAGCCCTCGTCGTTCGGGAACGTGGTGAGGTCGAAGGAGCGGGGGGTGAGCATCTCCGCGTACGCGGCCGCGACCCGGCGGGGCGTGTCGGCCAGGTGCTCGTCGTCGGGATCGTGTCCCAGCGCGACCAGCAGGTCGCTGACGGCGAGCTCGGCGGCGACCGGGTCGATCGGCGCCCGGCCCCGGATCACCCTCAGGTGGGGCGGCGCGTCCGGGGAGAAGTCGGTGTCCTCGTCGTTTCTAAAAGTGGACATACCTAACTTTAGAAACTCGCCCCGCGGTACGTCAACCCCCTACCCGCTGTTCGCGGCGGCGAGAATCGCGGCCACGGACCGGTCGACGTCGTCCTCGGTGGTCCGCCAGCTGGACACAGAGATGCGCATGAGCCGCCGGCCGTGCCAGGTGGTGTCGCCCATCCAGCACTCGCCCGAGTGCTGCACGGCCCGCACGACCTGCGCGGTGCGGTCGTCGTCACCGAAGCCGACCAGGACCTGGTTGAGCACGACGTCGTTGGCGATGTCGACGCCGTCCGCCGCGCCGAGCCGGTCCGCGAAGCGCCGGGCATGGGCGCAGCACCGCTCGACCAGGGCGGCCACCCCGTCCCGGCCCAGCTCCCGCAGCGCCGCCCACGTGGCGAAGCCCCGGGACCGGCGCGAGGACTCGGGCACGAAGTCCGTCGGCGTGCGCAGCTCCGTCTGGCCGTGGCCGGTGAGGTAGGCGGCGGTGAACGACATGGCCGCGGCGTGGGCCTCGGGGTGGGCGCAGAACACGTAGCCGCTGTCGTAGGGCACGTTGAGCCACTTGTGGCCGTCGGTGGCCCACGAGTCGGCGGTCTCGACCCCGGCGGTCAGGTGCCGCGTGCCCGGGCTCGCCGCCGCCCACAGCCCGAAGGCCCCGTCCACGTGCACCCACGCCCCGTGCACGTGCGCCGTCGCCGTCGCCGTGGCCAGGTCGTCCACGGCCCCGGTGTTCACGTTGCCGGCCTGCAGGCACACGATCACCGGCCCCTGCGGCCCCGCAGCCAGCACTCGTTCGAGGTCGGCCGGGTCGATCTCGCCCTGCGCCCCGGCCGCCACCGGCTCGACCACGTCCACGCCGAACCCCAGGAGCCGCAACGATCGGTCGATCGTGGCGTGGCGCTCCGCGCTGGCCACCACCCGCACCGGCGGTCCCCCGTTGAGCCCCCGCCGCTCGACGTCCCACCCGGACTGGGCCAGCACCTGGTGACGGGCCGCGGCGAGCGCCACGGTGTTCGCCCCCTGCCCCCCGGTCACGAACCCGAAGCTCGCCGAGGCCGGCAGCCCCAGCAGCTCCTTCAGCCACTCGCCGGCCACGTCCTCCGCCAGTGCTGAGGCCGGCGAGGTCGCCAGGTTGAACGCCGGCTGGTCCCACCCGACGGCCAGCACGTCGGCGGCGGTGGCGGCATCGAGCGACCCACCGATGACGAACCCGAAGTACCGCGGTCCCGCCGTCCCGACCATCGCCGGCTCGACGGCGTCGACCAGCTGCCGCACGACCTCCGCCGCGTCGGCGCCCTTGTCCTCCAGGACCCCGAGCCCGGCCCGCACCTCCCCGAGGTCGACCCCGGTCGGGAACGCCGCCCGGTCACCAACGTCCTCCCGGTACGCCGCGGCCCGCGCCGCCACATCCGCCAAGAGCTCACGCAGAGAAGTCACACCCCATCTTCGCCCGTCCGGGCTCGGGGTGTGCCCGCGGCGCTAGCTGAGCAGGCCCAGCTCGTGCATGCGGGTGATGGCCTCGCTGCGGGTGGAGACGCCCAGCTTCCGGTAGATCGAGATCGCCTGGGTCTTGACCGTGTGGCGGGAGATGCAGAGGCGCTGGCCGATCTCGGGATAGGTCAGATGCGTCGGGAGCAGGGGGAGGAGGCGGAGCTCGGCCGTGGTCAGGGACGACGCGCCGGGGGCGCCGCCGCGCACGGTGTCGAGGCGGAGGCGGAGCTCCTCGGCCTGGCGGGGGAGCCGGCCCAGGTCCGGGCGCTGCTGGAGGATGTCCCGGACCTGGCGGAGCACAGCCCGGCCGCCCGACGCGTCGCCCAGCGTGGCGTAGACCTGCGCCATCTCCAGCAGGGCCTGGACCGAGATCACGGGGAGCGCGTAGGTGAGCAGATGTCGCAGGCGGGCGGCCCGGGCCACGTGGTCCCGGCCCCGGGGCACGTTGCCCTGGTGCAGCGCCACGCGCGCCAGCCAGGCGTACACCAGCGCGCTGGTCCAGTAGTCGTCGAACTGGCCGCCCGACATGATCGCCGCCACCTCGTCCGCATGGGCCGTGGCGGCGTCCCACTCGCCGCGCTCCAGGGCGATGATGCCCCGCTCGGCCAGCAGGGGCGGGACGAAGGGGATGATGCCCGCGGCCGTGGCGGCGTCGGCGGCGCGGGCCAGCAGCGCGTCCGCCCGGTCGAGATCGCCCTCGAGCAGGTAGGACACGCCCTCGGCGTGCAGCATCGTCGCCCGGAACGGGCTGGACGCGTCGACTCCGCCGAGCGCCGCCAGGGCGTCGGACCGCATGGCGGCCACGCCGTCGCGGCACAGCAGCGCCCGCATGTACTCCACGGTGGCCTCGATGGCGTGGCCGCCGTCGGGCCGCCCCGTGGCCTCCGCCCGCTCGGCCGCCTCGGCCCAGCGCTCGGTGACCGCCGGCTGGCCGGCGAGCGCGAACATCAGCGCGCCGAGCACCGCGATGCCCCGGTAGCGCTCGACCAGGCCGTGGTCGTCGAACCAGGTGATCCAGCGCATGACCGTGTCGGCCCGACCCTCGGCCCAGAGGGCGTTGGCCACGGTGAGGACCAGGCGGCACACCGTGTCGGCGTCGCCCGCCGCCTGGGCGTGCTCGATGGCGATCTCGGGCAGGCCGTTGGCCTCGCACCACGCCGCCGCCCGCCGGTGCAGCTCGGGCACCAGCTGAGGCTCCCGCCGCCGGAGCTCGCTCGCCAGCAGGTCCCGGAACAGGTGGTGGTAGCGGTACCACTCGCGCCGGTGGTCGAGCGGCAGCACCAGCAGGTTGCGGTCCTCCAGCTTCTCCAGGACCCGGGCCGAGCCCGACGTGTCGAGCGTGGCGTCGCACAGCGGGCCGGACATGCCCTCGAGGATCGAGGTCCGGGTCAGGAAGGTCGCCTCGTCGTCCGACACCCGTTCGAGGATCTCGGAGCGCAGGTAGTCGCCCACGAAGCGGTCGTCGCCGCCGAAGCTCAGGGCGCGGGGCGCGTGCGGGCTGCCCACGGTCAGCGCCAGCGCGGCCAGGTAGAGGCCCACCGGCCAGCCCTCCGTGCGCTCGACCAGGTCGTCGATCTCCGCCGGGTCGAGATCGAGGCCCGCCCCCCGCAGCAGGCCCGGGGCCTCCCGGCCGTCCATGGCCAGGTCGTCCAGGCCCACCTCGACCAGGCCGCCCTGCGCCCGCAGCCGGGCCGCCGGCACCGGCAGGGCGTCGCGCGAGCCCAGGGCCAGCTGCGAGCCGGCGGGCAGCGCGAGGGCCAGGTGCGCCACCGCGTCCAGGCACTCGGGCCGGGTCACCGCCTCCAGATGGTCGATGACGAGCGACACGGGCTCGTCCATGACGGCGATGGAGTACGCAAGCATGGGCGGGACGGTCACGGCCGCGTGGGGTGAGGCCAGTGCCCGGAACACGCCCGGATCGATCGGCTCGATCCGGTCGAGCGCGGTGGCGATGTAGGTCAGCAGCACGACGGGGTCGTTGTCCCGGTCGTCGGCCGACACCCAGCCCGACCGGGGCTGGTGGTGCTCGGCCCACTGGGCGAGGAGCGTCGTCTTCCCGTAGCCCGCCGGTGCCACCACCGCGACGACCGGCGCGTCGCGGTCGGCTACGAGCCAGCGGAGCAGCACGGTGCGCTGGACGATCCCGCGCCGGGCCGGAGGCGGCCGCAGCTTCGCCTCCGACAGCCCCAGAGCCAGGGCCGGTGAGCTGTCCGAGCGCGCGAAGCCTTGGGATGGTCTCCCCGGAGCCCGCGTGGACACGGCCGCATCGTAGTGGCAGGGCGACTACGGCTCAGGCGATTAGTCGGGCCCATGCGGCTGGCTATTGTGTCAACAGCTTGATACGTTGACACGAACCAAGGGAGTGGGGAGGACCGAGGCGAATGGGCGCAGCCGTGCTGGTGATCGCGTTGGTGGCGCTGGCCGTCGCGGCCGGGCTGCGACCCGCCCGGCGCCCGGAGATCGACGAGTTCGCGTCCGCCACCGGCCTGCACACCACGGCCACGAGCCGGGCCTTCATCGGCTACTACCTGGAGACGGGACGCCGCCTGCGCACCCTGCTCGTGCTGAGCGCGCTGTTCCTCCCCGCGCTCGTGGGCGAGGCGTTGGGCGTGCAGCGCGACGGCTTCACCATCGCGGGCCAGTGGGTGCTCGGGGCCTGCCTGGTGGGCACCCTGTGGGCCGAGCTGGCGCTGACCCGGCAGGCCGGCCGGCGGCGGGCCGCCTCGCTCGAGCCCCGGCGGCTCGGCACGTACCTGGGCCGCCCGCTGCTGTGGGGACCGGCCCTGGCGGGAGCGGCCGGTGCGGTCGTCTGGACCGGAGTGCCGCTGGTGTCCCAGGTCGGGCCCGACAGCGCGGGCTTCTCGAC
>DATBGF010000005.1:0-2236 GCA_036558145.1 Acidimicrobiales bacterium | reverse complement strand
TGAGCGAGCGGGAACGCCGCCGCATCCGCCGCCAGCGCAGCCTCGCCCGCCAGATGGCGGCCACCAGCGCCTGATCCAGCCTCGCGGGCGGTGCGAGGAGGGCAGGGGATCGGGCTAGCGGTCCCTCGCCTCCCGCTTCGCCAGCCGGGCCTCGATCGTGCGGTCGGCGGCCAGGTCGAGCTGGGACCAGCGCGCGGGATCCGTGCGGTCGAGCACCGCTTGGGGGACCAGCCCGACCAGCTCGGCACCGGCCAGCGGGACACGGGCCGCTACCCGGTCCCAGGCTTCGGCCGGGCCGATCGTCACCGGGTCCACGAGGTTGAGCGACACCTGGACCCGCTCGCCCACGGCCAGCCCCAGCGCCCGCACCTCCGGCGACCGGACCTCGGCCGCCACCGCCCGGGCCCGGGCCACGTCGGGCTCGGCCAGCCATGCGTTCCACGCCACCAGCACCCCCCGGGCCCCTACGGCCACCGCTCCCGCGCTCGGGTGGGGCCGGGGCGGGCCGGCGTCGGGGACCAGCTCCCGGAACGCCAGGCGGCGCACCTCGGGCAGCGTGCGCTCCGGTCCGTAGGCGAACCCGGGCACGCCCAGGTCCGCGGCGATCCAGACCAGGAACGAGTCCCGTGCCGCCACCGCGTCGGCCGGCGTGGCCCCGGCCAGCGGGACGAACGGCACGACGTCCACCACCCCGATGCGGGGGTGCACGCCCGAGTGCTGGCGCAGATCCAGCCGCTCGACCGCCGCCCGCGCCACCGCCCGGGGAGCGGCCTCGCCGACGAGCGTGAGCACCGACCGGTTGTGATGCGGGTCGCGGTGCACGTCCAGCAGGTCCCGGCCCGCGGCCGCGGCGATGGCGTCCACCAGCTCGGGCCGCGCGCCCTCGCTGATGTTGACCACGCACTCCAACTGATGGGGGGCTGATGCGGCGTCCATAGGTTCCGGTCTGGGCCGCAGCATCGGGCTCCGGCCCCCTGCATGGGGAGGAACTTCATGTCTGTCAGCAAGCGGGTGACGGCGGCGGGGTCCGCCGTCGCCATGATGCTCGCGCTCGCACCGCAGGCCCGAGCCGACGCCGGCGATGACGAGGCGGCGGCCAAGCTCGACGCCTGGTCGGCGAGCCCGGAGGCGGCGGCCCGCATCGCCGTCATGAAGGACGCCGGGCTCACCGACCGGCAGGTGGTCACGCTCATGGAGGACCCGCTGTCGGTCGCCGAGTCCTCCACCACGTACGAGACCAGCGACAACGTGACCGTCGAGCCCACCGCGAGCCCCGACTCGATCCCGGTGGGGAACGGCCTGTTCGCCACGCCCACCGCCGAGGCCGAGGCGGCCGCGGCGGCCGGTGCGACGTGCGGCTGGGCCATCACCAACCATGACGGCTCGGCGTTCGCCGTGCGGACCGCCCGGCTGACCCTGCGGACCGACTGGTGCTGGAAGGGCGGGTCGATCGACGGGACGCCGGTGGCGTCGCACAGGTCGAGCCTCACCAGCTACGGCGACGCGGCCGGCTGGCGGGTGGGCGGCTCGTACGCCGGCAGCACCGGATGGCTCGGCACCGGCCACAAGCGCTACCGGACCGAGGCCAAGGCCGACTGGACGTTGCAGTTCTGCGTCCCACCGGTCGGTCCCTGCCAGCAGGTCGGGTCCGGGACGGCCTGGGCCCGCCACGAGGTGACCGGCAGCGGCACCGTCGCGAAGAACCAGGGCGGCTGGCCCTGATCAGGCGCGGAGGTGGGGCCCGGCCCGGGCCCCACCTCACGGCAAACTCTCAGTTTGCGTCGGGGTCCCAAGGGGAAGAAAACAAAATCGGTGGCATCTGTCACGCGCGGGCGTGGATTGGCGCGGGCGCAGGGATACAGTTGCCGCCGTGAACCTCGGACCCACCGAACTCTTCATCATCCTGCTGGTGGTCCTCGTCCTGTTCGGCGGGGCCAAGCTTCCGAAGCTCGCCCGGTCGATGGGGCAGGCTCAGACCGAGTTCAAGCGCGGTCTGAAGGAAGGCAACAACACTCCCACCGACGACGACGGCGAGGCCGACAAGGCCTGAGCCGCGTCGCACCCCACCGCCCGGTAGGCCCCGCCACCGGGCGGTTTGGCGCGTCTAGGCCCTGATCGCGCAGGGCCGGGTCGTGAGGGACCGGCTCACTCGCCGGTCCCTGCTCCTGCCATCGTTGCCATCCGCCGTCGCTTGAGGATGCGCCGCCGCTCGCGTTCGGAGGCACCGCCCCAGACG
>DATBGF010000004.1:0-7256 GCA_036558145.1 Acidimicrobiales bacterium | reverse complement strand
CGGTCACGAGCGTCAGCCTGCCCCGCAGCGCCGGCCACACTGCCGCGACCGTCGTCGGGTGGACGTGCAGGCCGTCGACGATCATGCCGACCCGGAGCCGCCGCTCGGTCAGCGCGACCCCGACGATCCCGGGCGACCGGTGGTGGAGCCCGGCCATCCCGTTGAACAGGTGGGTCACGTAGGTGACGCCGGCGTCCGCCGCGGCCCGGGCCTCGGCCGCGGTGGCGGACGAATGGCCGGCGGACACGACGATCCCCTGGGCCACGAGGGCCCGGATCAGTTCGACCGCGCCGGGCAGCTCGGGCGCCACGGTGGCCAGCGCGACCGCGCCCGCCCAGCCCTCGGACTCGACGCACGCGGGGTCCGGGGCCGTGACGTACTTGAGCGGGTGGGCGCCCCGGCGCTCGGGCGCCAGGAACGGGCCCTCGAAGTGCAGCCCCAGCGGGGCGGCCAGCGGACGGCCATCGGCGAGCGAGGGCGGCGGGCCGGCCCGCCACGCCGCCAGGGCCCGGCGCCGCAGGTCCGCCGGTGCGGTCACGATCGTGGGCAGCCAGGCGGTGACGCCCCAGCGGGGCAGCAGCGCGGCCATCTCCCACAACCGCTCCGGCTCGGCGGTCAGGTCGATGCCCGCGGCGCCGTTGCACTGCAGGTCGATGAAGCCGGGCGCCACCACCCGCCCGGCCGCCGCCAAGGTGGGCGCGCCCGCGGGCGCGGCCCCGGGGCCGGCGATCCGGCCCCCGACCACCGCCACCTCGGGCGGCGTGCCGCCCGTGACGACCAGGTCGGCGCCGGTCACGCCGGGCCCACGACCGGGACGAGCGGGCCGTCGCCGTCGCGGTCCAGGCGGTGGCGGGCGACGGCGGCGGCGCCGAGCGCGCCGGCCGGGGTGCCCGGCGGGAGCAGGGCCACGCGGTCGGCGAGGGCCAGCGCGGCCAGCACGGGCGAGTGGGCCGCCCGGCGCCGCAGCGCGGCCCGCAGGGCGTCGAGCAGGCCGGTGCCGGCCTCGGTCACGCCGCCGCCCAGCACGACGACCTCGGGATCGACCGCCTGCGCCAGCAGGGCCACCGCGCCGGCCAGGTGGCCGGCGACCTCGTCGAGCACGGCCACCGCGGCCGGATCGCCGGCGGCGGCCGCGGCCAGCAGGGCGGTGGTGGCGGCCACCTCGCCGTCGCCCGAGGGCCAGCGGGCGGCGATGGCGGCACCCGAGGCGAGCGCCTCCAGGCAGCCCCGCTGGCCGCACTCGCTCACCGGCCCGTTCGGGTCGACCGGCAGGTGGCCGATCTCCCCCGCCGCCCCGTGGGCGCCGCGCCGGATGCGCCCGTCGAGCAACAGGCCGGCGGCCAGGCCGGTCCCCACGCTCAGGTAGGCCAGGTCGCCGTGGCAGCCGAGCGCCACGGCCGCGCCCACGGCGGCCAGGTTCACGTCGTTGTCGACGACCACGGGGGCCGACGCCAGGCGCCCGAGGTGGTCGACCAGGCCGACGGGGTCGGCCCCGACGCCGAGGTTGACGGCGTGGCGCACCGTCCCGGCGTGGCGGTCGACCAGGCCGGGCACGCCCACGCCCACGGCCGCGAAGCCGTCCGGGCGCAGCCCCGCCGCCGCGGCCAGGTCCCCCAGCACGTCGCCGGTGGACCGCAGCAGCCGGTCCCCGTTGCCGGTGCCGGTCGGCCGGCGCACGGTGGCGAGCACCGTGCCGGTCCGGGCGAGGACGGCGACGGCCAGCGTCTTGGTCCCGCCCACGTCGAGCCCGGCGACGATCTCCTCAGCCACCGGAGGCCTCACGCAGGGAGAGGCCGGTCGTGGCGTCGAACAGGTGGACACGGCTCGTGTCCACGGCCAGCTTGACCACGTCGCCCGGCGCCAGCCCGATCCGGGCCGCGAGCCGGACCACGCCGCGGCCCCGCCGGGCCAGGACCTGCTGCCACGGGTCGGACGCGTCGGGGTCGGCCTCCGGCGGCTCGGTCAGCACCACGTGGACGACCGTCTCGGCACCGAGTGATTCCACGAGGTCAACTGTGGCCTCGATCACGCGCTCGGCGGGCGCGCCCGGCTCGTCGCTGAACGACTCCGGCCGGATCCCGACCGCCACCGGCTGCCCGTCGAGGGACCCGAGGGCGGGGTGCGCCGCCACCACCGCCTCGTCGAGTGCCAGCCGCTGGCCGCCGACCCGCAGCGCCCGGCCGCCGTCGGAGACGGTCCCGGCCAGCAGGTTCATGGCCGGCGAGCCGATGAACGTGGCCACGAACTGGTTGACCGGCTCGTCGTAGAGGCGCTGGGGCGTGTCCACCTGCTGGAGCCGGCCGTCGCGCAGCACGGCCACCCGGGTGCCCATGGTCATGGCCTCGGTCTGGTCGTGGGTGACGTATACGGTCGTGACCGCCAGCTCGCGCTGGAGCCGGGCGATCTCGGCCCGCATCTCGACCCGCAGCTTGGCGTCGAGGTTCGACAGCGGCTCGTCCTTGAGGAACGCCCGCGGGTGGCGGATGATGGCCCGGCCCATCGCCACCCGCTGGCGCTGGCCGCCGGACAGCTGCGACGGCCGCCGGCCCAGGACCTCGCCCAGCTGGAGCACCTCGGCCACCTCGGCCACCCGCCGCTCGATCTCGTCCTTGGGCGTGTGGGCCAGCTTGAGCGGGTAGCCGATGTTCCTGGCCACCGACATGTGCGGGTAGAGGGCGTAGCTCTGGAACACCATGGCGATGTCCCGGTCCTTGGGCTGGGCCCCGGTGACGTCGCGGCCGCCGATCTCGACGGTGCCCTCCGTGACCTCCTCCAGGCCCGCGATCATGCGCAGCAGCGTGGACTTCCCGCAGCCGGACGGGCC
This sequence comes from Acidimicrobiales bacterium, assembly GCA_036558145.1. Taxonomy (GTDB): domain Bacteria; phylum Actinomycetota; class Acidimicrobiia; order Acidimicrobiales; family VFJN01; genus ZC4RG19. The sequence continues at coordinate 4,432 of DATBGF010000004.1, read as the reverse complement.
CACGAGGACCAGCAGCTCGCCGTCGGCCACGTCCAGGTCGACGTGGTCGACGGCCCGGGTCGTGCCGTCGTAGGACTTGGTCACGCCGCGCACGGCGATGTCAGCCACAGGGGATCCTCCCGAGGAGCACGGTGGCGGCCGCCTCGCCGCAGGCCGGCGACGCCCCGTAGGTGGTGATGCGGGCGGCGGCCGGCGGCAGTGCGTCGCCCGCGGGCCAGCCCATGTCGACGAGCACGGCATCGGGGCGGGCCGCCAGCAGGGTGCGCAGGGCCGCGGCCTGCGCCGGCCGCCGAGGGGCGTCGCGGGTCACGACGACGAGCGGGCGCCCGCCCGCCGCGAGCAGGGCGGAGGCCACGGCGTGGTCGTCCCCCTCGGCGACCCGGGTGGTCGTGGCGGCCGGATCGCGCCGCAGGATCGAGGCGGCAGCACCCCACGGCACCGACCCGGCCGCGATGTTGGCGGGGCGGGCCAGCTCGACCACGTGGGCTCCGGCGAGGGCGGCAGGGATGTCGCCGTCCACCCGGAGGGCCCGGCGCGCCGCGTCTGCGCCCAGCGCGGCCAGGTCGGTGGGCGGCCCGACCTGGCCGCGCGGCGCGCAGGCGGCGCTGAGCGCGGCGACCCGCTCGGCGGCCTCGTGGACCCGGGACTCGGCCAGCGTGCCCGCGGCCACCGCGGCTGCGATCGTGTCGAGGCAGGCGTCGAGCAGGTCCTCGGTGTTGTCGGGGCCCAGGCAGCACAGGTCGGCCCCGGCGGCCAGGGCCCGCACGACGGCGGCGGGGATGCCGGCGGGACCGCCGATCGCCCCCATGTCCAGCGCGTCGGTCACGATCGCCCCGCCGAACCCCAGCTCGCCCCGCAGCAGGTCATCGAGGATCCGGGGGCTGACCGACGCCGACGCGTCGTCGAGCGCCGGGACGAGCAGGTGGCCCGGCATGACCGCGGCGACGCCGGCGGCGATGGCGGACCGGAACGGCGCGAGCTCCGTCTCCCCCACCTCGACGGTGGGCAGCGCCAGGTGCGAGTCGACCCGCGCCGCCCCGTGGCCGGGGAAGTGCTTGGCGCACGCGGCCACGCCCGCCGACTGGAGCCCGATGACGAACGCCGCCGTGTGGCGGGCCACGTCAGCAGGATCGGCACCGAACGAGCGCACGCCGATGACCGGGTTGGCCGGGTCGCTGTTCACGTCGGCGCACGGGGCCAGGTCGAGGTCGACGCCGAGGCCGCGCAGGCGGTCGCCCAAGGCGACGGCGACGGCCGTGGTCAGGGCCGGGTCGTCCACCGCCCCGAGAGCGGCGTTGCCCGGCAGCGACGAGCCGGTGGTCGCCTCGATGCGGGTCACGTCGCCGCCCTCCTCGTCCAGCGCCACCACCAGGCTCGGCCGGGCGGCGTGCAGGTCGGCGGCGACGGCGGCGAGCTCGGCGTGGCGGTTGGACCCGTACAGGCACACGCCGCCCAGCCCGTCGCCGGCCTGGCGGACGATCCAGCCGGGCAGCGACGGGCCGGCGAACGAGGCGAGCAGCGTCCCGCGCGCCGCCCGGCGGAGGTCGCTCATCCCTTCACCGCCCCGGCGGTCATGCCGGCGGCCACGCGTCGGTGCACGAAGAGGAAGAAGATGATCACCGGCACGGTGATCAGCGTCGAGCCCGCCATCACGCCGCCCCAGTCCGTGCCGCGGGCGCCGAAGTTGAAGGCCTGGAGCCACACCGGCAGTGTCTCGCGCTCGGGCCGGTCCATGATGACCAGGGCGAAGGTGAACTCGGTCCACGCCTGGATGAAGGCGAAGATCCCCGTGGCCACCAGGCCCGGCGCGACGAGCGGCAGCGTGACCGTGAAGAACGCCCGCAGCCGGCTGGAGCCGTCCATCATGGCCGCCTCCTCCAGCTCCTTGGGCACCCCGCCCACGAAGCCCCGCAGCGTCCACACCGTGAAGGGCAGGACGAACGCCACATAGGTGATGGTCAGGCCCGCGATCGAGTTGCGCAGGTTCCAGCCCTCCAGCACCTTGACCACCGAGATCATCAGCGCCTCGGCCGGGACCATCTGCACGAGCAGCACGATGACCAGGAACGCCAGCCGGCCCCGGAACCGGAAGCGGGCCACCGCCACCGCGGCCAGGAAGGCGGTGAACAGCGCGAAGGCCACGGTCAGCAGCGTGACCTGGAGGCTGTTGGCGAACGAGGACCAGAAGTGGTCGCGCTCGAACACGCTCCGGTAGTTGTCCAGCGTTCCGATCGGCAGGAAGCGGGGCGCCGAGCGGATCTCCGAGTTGGGCCGGAACGACGTGACCAGCATCCAGTAGACGGGGAACGCGACGACCACGATCACGGCCAGCGCGGCCAGGTTCAGGGGCCAGCGGCGGCGGCGCATCACACCTCCTCCGTGCGGAACATCTGGCGCAGGTGGAACAGCGTGGCCAGCAGCGTGATGCCCACCATCACCAGGGCGATGGCCGCGCCGAGCCCGAAGTCGTTGCCCGCGGACGTGCGGTAGGCGTACACGCCGAGCGTGTTGGTCTCGCGGGTGATGCCCCCGGCCTGCTGCAGCACGAAGATCTGGGTGAAGACCCGCAGGTCCCACAGCGTGGACAGCGCGGCCAGCACCACGAAGAGCGGCTTGAGCGCGGGCCAGGTCACGTCCCGGAAGCGGGCCCAGGCGCCGGCGCCGTCGATGGCGGCGGCCTCCATGACCTCGCCCGGGATCTGCGTCATGCCCGCGTAGAGCGTGAAGGCCACGAACGGCACGCCCATCCACACCACGACGAGCGTGCCCACGAAGAAGAACGACAGCGGCCGGCTCAGCCACGAGTGGCCCTCGAAGTCGCCGCCCAGCCGGGTGAGCAGCCAGTTCACGACGCCGTAGCGGGCGTCGAAGATCCACTGCCACACGATGGTGGCGGTGAGCGCCGGGGTGGCCCAGGCGAAGAGCAGCGCCACGCTGAGCGCGGTGCGCATGACGGTCCCCAATCGGGACAGCAGCAGCGCGATCAGCGTCCCCAGCACCAGTGTGAGCACGACGTTCACGGCGCAGAAGATCAGCGAGCGCCGCAGCACGTCCCAGAAGTAGGGGTCGCCGAAGATCTCGGCGAAGTTGTCGGTGCCCACGAACGGGGCCGGGGCGCCGAACTGCTGGCGCATGCCGAACTCCTGGGTCGACATGACGACCAGCCGCACCAGCGGGTAGCCGAGGCCGGCGCCGAGCGCCGCCAGCGCCGGCACCAGCAGCAGGTAGGGCAGCAGCCCGGCCCGGCTCCGGGCGGGGCGGGGACGGCGGGAGCGACCCGACCGCCGGCTGTCCGGGAGGACCGGCGGGGGACCGGTCCCCTCGTCGGACAGCACAGCGGTCACGGGTCGCTCCTAGCGGGGGTCAGTTGCCGTTGAGGATGTCGACCACGGCGTCGTTGGCCCGCGTGGCCTCTTCCTGCACGTCGGCCCCGCCGGCGATGGCGGCGCCCATGTCGTGGAGGATGGTGCCCGACTCGACCTGGGCCCAGTTCTCGCTGGACGGGACGAACCGGGTGATCTGGGCCGCCTCGGCCTGGGCCTGGGCGGCCTCGTCGCCCTGCACCTCGCCGAGCAGCGACTTGCGCACCGGGATGAGGCCGTTGTCGGCGAAGGCCGTCTGGTACGGGTTGTCGGTGAGCACCTTCAGGAACGCCAGCGCCAGGCCGGGGTTCTCGCTCTTGGCCGAGATGCCCAGGTTGGAGCCGCCGAGGAACGACGGGGCGACGTCGCCATCGCTGCCGGGCAGCGGGAACGCGCCGAGCACGGCGTCGTACTTGCCGGGGCAACCGTCCTCGCCGGTGATCTGGCCCATCTTCCAGCCCGGGCCCATCAGCATGCCGACCTCGCCGTTGCAGAACGCGAGGAAGTCCTCGGCGTCGTCGGTGTCGGCGGGGGCGGAGTTGGCGTTCAGCATGATGTCCTGGACGGTCTCCAGGCCGGCGACCGACTCGGGCGAGTCCAGCTCGCCGACCCACTCGCCGTCGTCGTTGACCGCGATGTCACCGCCTGCGTCCCAGATGAACGACAGCGTGGCCTGCCAGTTCCGGCCGGGGAAGTAGATGCCCGAGAAGTTGGGCGTCGCCGCGTTGTCGGCCTGGAGCTTCTTGCCCGCGGCCACGAACTCCTCCATGGTCGTCGGGACGCTCAGGCCCGACGCCTGGAACAGGTCCTTGCGGTACACGACGATGCGGGCACCGCCGTAGTACGGCACGCCGTAGAAGCTCCCGTCGTAGGTGCCGGCCTCGACCAGGCTGTCGACCAGGTCGTCGCCGCCGAGGTCGTCCTCCGCCGCGCTGAGGTCGACCAGCGCCCCGCCCGCCTCGAACGCCTGGGCCTGGGTGTTGCCCATCTCGACGATGTCGGGCGTGTCGTCGGTGGGGAGCACGTTGTTGAGCCGGTCGACGATGCCGTCCCACTCCTGCTCCTCGATC
>DATBGF010000003.1:0-3406 GCA_036558145.1 Acidimicrobiales bacterium | reverse complement strand
CCGACCCCGAACCAGCCCCGCCCGCCTGGCTGACGACCGAGCGCGACAGCTTCCATGCTCCACTCCCCGACACCGAACCAGCCCCGCCCGCTTGGCTGAACACCAGCAGCAATAACCCCCACGCTTCGCTTCCCGGCGCCGAACCAGCGCCACCCGCGGGCCGGCAAGCCGGCTTCGAGGCCAACACCGGCCCGGGTCGGGGCCCCGATGCCGGCCCGCCGACTCCGAACCGGCCCCGGACGAGCGCCGACCCCGACACGCTCGAGCGCATCTGGTCTGCGGCGGAGCAGGGCAGCGAGGCTGAGCGATGGGCTCGGGCGGTCGGCTCAGGCCCTCCCGACCTCCCTCTGGCCGAGGTCACAACCCCCTCCTGGGAGTCTGCCCTGGGCCCTCCTGTGCAGCCACCTCCGTTGAGCGACGACCCCGGCCTAACCGTCGAGCGTCCCGAGCTCGCCGAGCGGGGCGGCCTGGGTGGCCGCGCCGGCCCGGCGTCAGATCCTCCGGCCGCGCCTCGGCGCATCCGCAGGCGCCTCGTCGCCGCCGTCCTCGGCATCGTCTCGGTGGTGGCGCTGACCGGCGCGGCGGCGGCATGGGCGTCACATCGACAGAGTTCCCCGCGGGCAGCCGGCGTCGCACCCCTGCCGCCTCCCGGCTGCCCGCGGGTCCCGCCACCGGCGGCCGACGTCGACGGCGACGGCTGTCCCGACCCGTTGACCGTCGACGGTGCTGTCGTCACCGCCGGCGAGGCGCGCTGGACGCTCGGGGAGCCCGGTGATCGGGTCGCCCTCGGCGACTGGGACTGTGACGGATCGGCATCGGCCGCCCTCCTCCGCCCGCCGACAGGTGACGTGTTCGTCTTCCCGGCGTGGGCTGCGCTGGGCAGCCCGCTCAGCGTCACGCCCATCCAACGGGTGGCGGGCGCGGTCGACATCCGCACCGAACCCGGCGGCCCGACCTGCGACAGCCTCGTGGTCGACGTCGCATCCGGCCCTCCCCGCACGATCGAGGTCACGGAGTGATGCCCACCATCCTTCGCTCGACGGTCCGCCTGACGGTCTGGACCGCAGGCCTGCTGATCGCCGGGCGCCTGCTGTACAGCGCCGGCTCGGGCACGGCCGGGCTCCGCATCCCCTTCACGTCCCTCGCGGACGCCAGAACGTGGCTGGCCGACACGCCCCCGCCCACGATGGCCATGGCCGTGGTCCGTGTGGTGGCTCTGGCCGCCGTCGCCTATCTGCTGGCCGCCACGGCGCTGGCCGTCGCCGCCAACGTCGTCGGCGCACGGCCGCTCCAGACCGCGGCTGAGCGTCTGACCCCGGCCGTGGTCCGCCGGATGGCGACCGGCGGAAGCGGCGTCGGGCTTGCCCTGGGCCTCGGTCTGGGCGCCCTCCCAGTTCCCGACCTGGCTCCGCATCCGATCGTCGCCACTGCAGCAGCCGGCGCCGCCGAGGCCGCCCCCGCTCCGGCGGCGCCGGACGTGGCCACGATGATCCGCAACGGCCCCACCCTGGCGACGATGACCCGACTGTCGGGCCCACCCGACCCGGGCACATCCGCCGCCCCGACGGCTGCACCGAGCGCGGCCGAGCCGGGGAGTGGGCCGGGCCCGGAGGAGACGGGTGCCACCCCAGGCCCCGGCACCTCCTCCTCCGGGCCCACTGGCTCCTCAGGCAGCGGCGCCCAGCCGAGCGATGGCTGCAATGGCAGGGGTAGCGGTAGCGGAGACGCCACGGGTACGCCCGAGCCGCCGCCGCTCACAGCCACGATGATCCGCACCGACGGCGCACCGGCACCGGCAACCGGCTCCCTGCCGTCATCGCTGCCGCACGCGGATGAGACATGGGTCGTGCAGCCCGGCGACTCGTTCTGGTCCATCGCCGAGGACGTGCTCGGCTCGCCCGGAGGCGTGCCGCCGGGCGAGCGGGACGTGGGCCGCTACTGGTGCCGGCTCATCGACGCCAATAGGGCCGGACTGGTCGACCCCGGGAACCCGGACCTGCTCGTGCCCGGGCAGGAGCTGGTGGTCCCGCCCCCATAGGAGGTGTGCGGCTCAGGACGTGAGCCAGCGGGCGGTAGCCCGATCGAAGCGGGTCTCGCGCCCGCCCACGGTGGCGCCGTCGAGCGCTTGGGCTACCGCCTCATCGAGGGCGGCTTGGCCTTCGGGAACGACCTCGTCCACGATGCCCAGGTCCTGCATGTCCTTGGAGCTGAGGCGCAGCCGTTCGGCGACCTCGGGGGCTCGGGCGGCGTCGCGCTCGAGGATCGCAGCCGCGCCCTCGGGGGCGATGACCGAGAAGATCGCGTGTTCGGCCATCAGCAGCCGGTCGGCGTAGCTGAGCGCCAGGCCTCCCCCGCTGCCGCCCTCGCCCACCACCACCGAGACCGTCGGGGTTGGGCAGGCCGCCATGGCCTGGAACGTCGCAGCGATCTCGCGGGCGAGGCCGTCGGCTTCGGACTCGGCCGACGGATCCGCCCCCGGCGTGTCGACCAGGGTCACCACCGGCAGGCCCAACCGCCCGGCCAGGGCCACCGCCCGCTGGGCGAGGCGGAACCCGGCCGGGGACGGGCGGCCGCTGCCGTGATACCGATCCGTGGCGACGATCACACAGCGCCCGCCGGCCACCGTGGCCAGACCGGCTCGGACCACCGGGTCCGGGCCCCGGAGCTCACACCACGAGGACGCCAACCGAGCGGCGCGATCGATGCCAGTCGGCCGGCCGACGGCGCGCGCCCGCAGGACCTCGCCCCAGGCGCCCTCGGCTCCCGGATCGCCCCACGCCGGCAGCGGGCGGGTCGGCAGCGGGCGCTCCACGTGTCCCAGGGCCACGTCCACCCACTCGGCCGCCTCGCCGGGGTGCACCAGGGCGTCGACCAGCGCGTGGCGGTAGGCGCTCTCGGCCGTGTGGGACGTCGCTGGCAGTGAGATGCCCAGCGTCCCCTCGGCCACCCGGGGACCGGCGAAGCCGATGACCGCGTGCTCGTACGCGGCCCGGACGTCGACCAGCGAGCCGTAGGACGCGTACACGCCCCCGGTTGTGGGCGAGCCGTAGACCCCGAGCGACAAGAGGCCGGCCCGGGCATGGCGATCGGCGGCCGACGCCGTGCGGGCCAGCTGCGCCAGGGAGACCATCCCCTCCTGCAGGCGGGCGCCCCCCGTCCTCGTCGCCACCACCATGGGCAGCCCCAGATCGCGGGCGCGGTCGTAGGCGCGGACGACCCGCTCGCCGGCCGCGGCACCCATCGTTCCGCCCAGGACCTCGAACCGGCCCTCGACGAAGGCGTAGTGCTCCGTCCTCCCCGTGCGCACCGACTCGCCGGTCAACGCGAGGTCGCGTAGGCGCTCCTCATAGCCGGGGAAGCCGAGGGGGTCGCCCGCGAAGACGTCGGCATCCCACTCGGCGACGGT
>DATBGF010000002.1:0-3368 GCA_036558145.1 Acidimicrobiales bacterium | reverse complement strand
GTAGTCGAGCTCGATCCAGCGCTCGTCCACCTCGACCGGGACGCCGCCGGCCGCGGCGGCGATGGCGCCGGCCGTGCCCTGGCAGCGTGCGAGCGGGCTGGTGACGACCCGGGCGACGTCGAGGCCCGCGCAGGCCGCGCCGAGCGCAGCCGCCTGGCGATCGCCCTCGGCGTCGAGCGGCGGATCGGCCCGGCCCAGCAGCAACCCGCCGGCGTTGGCCGCGGTGCGGCCGTGGCGGACCACGACGATCACGGCGTCACCACGTCCCGGTCGAGCTGACCGGTGCGCAGGAAACGGGCCCGGCGGGCGGGCTCGTAGAGCCGGAACCGCCGCCAGCACCACCACAGCGCCGCCGCGCCCGCAGCTTCCAGCACCAGGTTGAAGGCGCCGCGGGACAGCTCGGGCAGGCGGGCGTCGCTCCAGGCCAGCCCGGCGAACGGCCACCAGAACGCCTGCGTGTCGGTCCAGATGCCGTCCAGGAGCAGGTGGATGAACATCCCGATCGGGATGGCCACGAGCCGGCGCTGCGCCAGGCGCCGCCGCGGCGTCACCAGCATGGCGAGCCCGAGCGCCGCGGCCGCCGCGGTCAGGCTGTGCAGCAGCCGGGGCGAGCCGAACGGCAGCTCGCCCACCGGCAGCACCGCTCCCAGCATGACCAGGCGGAAGTCCACGGCGGGGCTGCGGAACACCAGCCACACCAGGACGAACGAGCCACCGGCGAACCAGAGGAACACCGCGTGCGGAACCGGTCAGTCGCGCACGAGGAGCCGGCCGCACTCCTCGCAGTGCACGGTCTCGTCGGTGCCCAGCTTGCGGATGCGGTCGATCTCGACCGCGGGCAGGGCGAGGTGGCAGCCCTGGCAGGTGGAGCCGGCGAGCCGGGCGATGGCCACGCCGCCGAGATGGGAGCGGAGCCGGTCGTACTCGGGCCAGAGGTCCTCGGGCACGGCCGCGGCCGCCTCGGCCCGCTCGGCCTGCACCGTCGCCAGCTCCGCGTCGATCTCGGCCTCGGCCTCGGCCAGGGCCGCGGTGATGCGCATCGCCTCGCCGTCGAGGCGCTCGCGCTCGGCCGTGAGCTGGGAGCGCTGGGCGTCGACCGGCTCGGTCAGCTCCATGATCTCCAGCTCGTCGTCCTCGATCTGGCTGATGCGGCGGCGGATCGAGGCCACGTCGTCCTGGAGCGCCTGGAGCTCGCGCGGCGCCGACACCGCCCCGGAGTACAGCTGCTTCTCGGCCTGGTTGGCCCGCTCGGTGAGCGACGCGATCTCGTCCTCCAGCCGCTGCTGGCTGCGGGACAGCTCGCCCCGCCGCGACTCGACCGCGGCGAGGTCGCGGTCGACCGCGCCGATCTGCTCGTTCACCGCCGCCAGCTCTGCCCGGGCGGGCAGGTTCTGGGCCCGGTGCGCCAGCTGATCGGCACGGGTGTCGTGCTCTTGGACGGTGAGGAGCGACTCCCAGCGACTCATCAGCGTGGGACCCTATCCGTAGCTCACGTCGGGATGCCGGTCGTAGACGTCGTCTGCGTGGGCGGAGGCCGACCTCGGGTGGTGGGGACGGTGGTGGCCGTCGTCGCCGTGGCCCTAGCGGTGGCGCCGGTGGTGGCCGTTGCCGTTGCCGCCGTCGGGGCTGCCTGGACCTGTCCCGGGGGGACCGTGGGGACCGGGAAAGGGAAAGGGAAGGTCGGCCCCGGGTCCGGCGGAGGGGGCGGGGGCGCCGGCGGCGGCGTCAGGTCGCGCCCGCCGGGCACCTCGAGCATCGAGCCCTTGGGCGGCACCGCCGTCGCCGGCGGGAACGGGGCGGCCGGATGGCCCTCCTGCCAGGCGTTCATGAACGACCCCCAGATGCGGGCCGGGTAGCGGCCGCCGGTGATCCCGACGCCGCCGAGGATGATCGGGAACTTGCCGCCCAGGCCGCCGACCCAGACGGCGGTCGACAGCGAGGGCGTGTAGCCCACGAACCAGCCGTCGGTGGCGCCCTGGGTGGTGCCCGTCTTGCCCGCGGCCTGCTGACCCGAGATGCGGGCGGCGGTGCCGGTGCCGCTCTGCACGTTCTGGATGAGGATGCTGGTGACCAGGCGGGCGACCTGGGGCGAGACCCGCTGCTCGGGCGCCGGGGCGTGCTGGTAGATGACGTTGCCCGCGCTGTCCTCGATCCGTTCGATCATGTAGGGCGGGTTGTAGACACCGTCGTTGGCCAACGTGGCGTAGGCCGACGCCATCTCCAGCGGCGTGATGTCGGACGTGCCGAGCGGCAGGGACGGCACCGCCTGGATCGGTTGGACGACGCCCAGCTTGTGGGCCATGTCCACCACCGCCTGCGACCCGGCGATGAGACCGAGGCGCACGAAGGCGCAGTTGGACGAGGCGAGCGTGGCCGCGGTGATCGTGCCCACGCTGCCGCCGCCGTCGGCGAAGTTCTCGACGTGGTACGGGTTCGGCGTGCCACCCGGGTTCGTCATGTCACAGGGCGCCGTGCCGTTGATGATGTCGTCGGGCGAGTAGCCCTGCTCCATCAGCGTGGCCAGCACGTAGGTCTTCATCGACGAGCCGACCTGGCGCTTGTTGTCGGTGGCGAGGTTGTACTGCCACTTGTCGAAGCCGGGCCCGCCCACCATGGTGCGGATCGCGCCGGTGGCCGGCTCCACCGACACCACCGCAGCCGAGGCCGTGTTCTGCGCGCCGGTGATGGGGTCGACCCCGGGCACGGTGAACACGCCGTTCTCCAGCGGCAGGTTCTGGTCCCGGGCGGCGATGGCCTGGGACTGCGCCACCGGGTCGTAGGTGGTGAAGACCCGGAGGCCGCCCTGGTACACAGCGAGCCGGCGCTGGTCGGGCGTGGCGCCGAGCACGGCGAACGTGGGGTCGTTCAGCAGCTCCTGCTCGACGTCGGAGGGGAAGTAGTCGTTGGCGACCGGCAGGACCTGGTGGAGCTGGGGCACCGTCTGCACCCCGTGCCACCAGAGGCCCTCGTCGTGGGTCAGCGCCCCGGTCGCCACCATGCGGTCGAGGGCGACGTTGCGGCGGGTCTGGGCCCGCTCCGGGTACTTGATCGGGTTGTAGCTGATCGGGTTGCGGATGATCCCGGCCAGCAGGGCCGCCTGGCCGATGTCGAGCTGCTGGGCGCCGACGCCGAAGTAGGTCTCCGCCGCCGCCTGGATGCCGTAGCTGTGGTTGCCGAAGTACACGGTGTTCAGGTAGCGGTCGAGGATCTCCTCCTTCGTCATCTCCTTCTCGAGGCGGGAGGCGAGGAACAGCTCCTGCACCTTGCGGTCGAGGGTCTGCTGGGACCCGAGCTGGTCCAGCTTCACCAGCTGCTGGGTGATCGTCGAGCCACCCTGGACGACCTTCTTCTGGACGACGTCCTGGAAG
>DATBGF010000001.1:0-21057 GCA_036558145.1 Acidimicrobiales bacterium | reverse complement strand
CGCCGCGGCAGTCCCCGAGACCACGGTGTGCCGCGGTCCGGCCACGATCGCCACGACCAGCACGTCGCGCCGGGCGCACACGCTGCAGAGCTGCTCGACCGTGGTCGGCGCCAGGCCCTCGACCAGACCCATCGCCCCCGGGTCCCCCACCGCACACGCGGCCACCAGGCGGGAGCGGGCGGCCACGAGCCGGGCCGCATCCTCCAGGTCGACGGCACCCGCGGCCCACAGGGCGCACAGCTCGCCCGCGCTCTGCCCAGCCACCGCGGCCGGCTGCACGCCGCGGCTCTCCAGCACGAGGTGGGCCGCGACGCCGGTGGCGAACGCGGCCGCCGCGGCGGGCTCGCTTCCCGCCAGCTGCTCGCTGGGGCCCTCGTCGCACAGGCGGGCGATGTCCAGCCCGGTCACATCGCTCACGAGGTCGTATACGGGCCGGGCGCTCGGCTCACGGCGGGCCCACGCGCCCATGCCGACCCGCTCGGTGCCCGGTCCCGGATAGAGGAAGGCCAGCACGCCGCCCGCGCCGGCCCCGGCGGTGCCCGACTCAGGCGTGCGCACGTGCCTGGAGCACGCGGGACACCAGGTGGGAGCGGCTGGGCGAGTCGAACTTGGCGAGGAGGCTCGACACGTGGCGCTTGGCGCCATGGATCGAGATGCCCAGCTCGGCGGCGATCTCCTGGTTGGAGCACCCGGCGACCAGCAGCTCGAGCACGTCGTCCTCCCGCTTGCTCAGCTGCGGCATGGCGGCCGGAGCACCGGGCCCGTCCCCGCCGGCCACGTCCAGCAGGTACAGGGTCACCTCGTCGGGCAGCCGCATCTGCCCGTTCAGCACCGTCAGCAGGGCGGCCCGCAGCGACTCGGCCGTGACGTCCCGCAGCACCAGGTAGCCGTCCGCCGTCATGCTCAGCGCCGGCGCCGTGCCGTCGCGCTTGCCGCCGCTGACGAGCACCAGGCGGCGGGCCCCGTCGGGCACGGCCACCGGCGGCCCGGGCGTGGACTCGTCGACCGACTCCAGGATCCTTTCCAGCCCGAGGCGCGCCACCTCGTGCCGCTCCAGCACCACCACCCTGATCTCCCCGACCACCGGCCTCGCCTCCGTGCGACAGCGACTGTGCTCTCCGCCCTGACGGCAACTGTCCCGCCCGGGGCGCAACGGCGGCGCAAACGGGGTGCAAAGACGGCCTCAGGGATGGGCCACGACGATCAGGGTGCCCACGAGGTCGTCGAGCGCGGTCATGACCTCGTCCAGCGTCGCCGGGTCCAGCGCACCGAACGCCTCGTCCACCACGACCACCCGGGGATCGTGCAGCACAGCCCGCGCCAGGTGCAGCCGGGCGCGCTCGCCGTGCGAAAGCCGCCAGCCGCAGTCGCCCACGGGCTGCCCCAGCCCCATCGGCATGCGGGCCACCACCCCCGCCAGGCCGAGGCGCGCGAGCACGTGCTCCGCCCGCTCGACGTCGGCCGGCGCCGGCGGCCAGGGCCGGCCGAGCAGGACGTTGCAGGCGACGCTGGCCAGCAGCACGTGGTTGTCCCCGGCCTGGGGGACGAGCACGCCGCCGCCCGCCACGGATCCCCGCCCCGGCCGGCGCAGACCACCGACGATGCCGGCGAGCGTGGTCTTGCCCGACCCCGAGGGCCCCGTCACCACCACCCGCTCCCCCGGCCGGACCACCAGCGTGGCGTCCGCCAGCGCGTCCCGGTCCGCCCCCGGGTAGCGGAAGCCGACGTCCCGCAGCGCCACCGCGGCCCCACCCGCCGGCGGGGTCGGGACCGGGACCAGGGGCGGGCCCTCGCGCCGGAACAGCGGGGCGCAGCGCCGCCACGCCGCGGCCGCGTGCCCGAGGTCGTCGGCGGCCTCCCCCACGAGCACCAGGCCGGCCAGCCCGGCCAGGGCCGCGGCCACGCCCGCGAGCCGGTCGTCCGGGCCGGCCCGGGTGACGAGGGCCAGGGCCACGGCGAGCCAGGCCCCGGGGATCAGCCCCACCAGCGCGGCGCGCACCCGGTCGACCCGCCGGGTCGCGGCCGCGTAGCGGGCCGGTCCGCCGTCACCCGCCGGCGGCCCATAGACCAGCTCGGTGCGGTGCCCGAGCATCCGCCCGCACAGCCGGCCCGTGACGTCGGTGCGGGCCGCCGCCGCATCCTGCTGCGCCCGGGCCGCCACCAGTCCCATCGCCAGCACCACGCCGATCGACAACGCCAGCGCCGCCGGAAGCGCGCCACCCGCGGCCCGGGCGGCCAGCGCGGCCAGGACCAAGGTCACCGCCCCGGTCAGCAGCCCGGCCTGCCCGCCCAGCATCAGCCGCTCGACCGCCTCGGCGTCGAGGATGCGCCCGAACAGGTCCCCGACCCCGCGGCGCGGGGCGAAGTCGACGTCCTGCGCCAGCAACCCGTCGAGCAGGCGCCGCCGCAGGCGGGCCCCGATCGCCACGCCGGCCCGCCCGAACGTCCACGTGCCCAAGCCCGCGGCCGCGGCCGACGCCAGGAACCAACCGGCGTAGCCGCCTCCGCCGGCCAGACCGATCCAGGCCCGGGCCGTGCCCACCCCGGCCGCGACGGCGGCGGCCACGGTGAGCCCGATCCACGCGCCGGCCGGGCCGGTGCCCCGCTCCGACCGCGGCAAGGTCGCCGGCGCCATGGCCCCGGCGCGCACTGCGGCGGGCCGGAGCGGCTCCGGCTGCGCCACCCGGCCCGCCGCGACGGACACCGGCCGCCACCCGTCCGCGCCCGCCAGGCGCGCCAGCGCCCGCTGTTCCGCCTCGACCAGGGCGCGCAGCGGCGATCCGGGCGCCGCCATGACCTCCGGCGGCGGGCCGTCGGCCACGATCCGGCCGGCGTCGAGCACGACCACCCGGTCGAAGCCGAGCGCCGCGGAGGGATCGTGGGTGACGCACACCAGCGTCGTCCCCGCGAAGCGGCGGCGCAGGGCGGCGAGGCTCTGCTCCCGCTCGGCCCGTTCGAGGCCGTGGCCGGGCTCGTCGAGCACGACGGCGGCGGCGTCGCCGCGAGCCCACGCCCGGCCGACCCGCTCCCGTTGCGCCTCGCCCCCGGAGGCGGCGGCGTCGCCGCCCGGGCCGGTCCACAGCACCGAGTCCGGATCGACCCACGCCACCCGCCGCCGCCACGCCGCCAGCGACGACGCCGCGAGCTCGCGCCCTCCGGCCAGGACCCGGCCGCGGTCGGGCTCGGCCCACCCCAGCAGCAGGCCGGTCAGCGTGGACTTCCCGGACCCCGACCGGCCCACCACCGCGACGTGCTCACCGGCGCCGACGGCCAGATCGACGCGGTCGAGGATCGGCCGGCCCGCGGCCTCGACGGTGACGTCCTCCCAGACGAGCGCGGCGGGCCCGGCCCAGGCCGGCCCACCGGTGGCCGGTCTCTCGGTCGGGACCCGCAGCGGCGCCAGCAGGCGCTTCGTCGCCGACCAGGCGTCGGGCAGGCGCTGGAGCGTCGCCGCCAGGATCTGGCCCCCGTCGAGCACCCAGACCCCCACCGCGGCGAGGGCGAGAGTGCGGCTGGTGCCGGCCGCGCCCGCGGTGGCGGCCAGGAGGGCGACCAGCGCGGCCCAGCCCGCCAGGCCGCTGACGCCCGCCACGGCCGCGCCCGTGTCGCGCGCCGAGCGGGTGCACGCGACCCAGGTCCGCAGCAAGGCGTCGTGCTCGTGGCGCAGGGTGGCCTCGCCGTGCACCGACCGCACCGCGGTCAGCCCGAGCGCCGCGTCGAGGTGGTGCTGCGCCAGGGCCCCCGCCACGGTGCGGGACCGGTGCTCGCGCTCGGCGAGGACCGGCACCGCCGCCACCGGCGCCAGCGCGGCCAGCCCGACCGCGACGGCCCAGGGCCGCCCGCTCATCGCCACCAGCGCGACGGTGCCGGCCAGCACGCCGGCCACCTCGGCGGCCGCCCGCGTCGCTTCGAGCGGCAGGTCCCGGCTGCGCTGGATCGCGTGGGCGCGTTCGAGCGCGTCGGCCACCGGCCGGGACCGGAAGAACGAGTCCGGGAGCCGCCCCAGGGTGGACGCCAGCGCCCGCCGCAGCGCGGCGTCGAAGCGCCGGCCGATCCCCGCCACGGAGGCGGTCGCCCACCAGGCCGTGAGTGCCACGAGGCCGGCGGCCAGCGGCAGCCACGGCGACAGCTCCGGGCCGCCGGCCCAGCGCTCGACGGCCACCGGCGTGGCCGCCAGGGCCACGGCCGCGCCCGCGTAGCCGACGGCGGCGATGGCCGCCCGGCGCCGGGACTCCCCGGCCGTGAGGTCGCGCAGGCTCGACCACCAGGAGGGCTCCGCCCGCAGGACCCGCGCCGCGAGATCGGCGTCGACGGGCGCCTGCTGCTCCTCGGTCGGCCGCACCCGCAGCACGACGGCACCGCGGTAGGCCAGCCCGCCGTCCCCGTCGGGCTGCACCGACCACGCCGCGGGATCGAGCCCGTCCCCGCCGCCGTCTAGCCGTTCGTGGAGCCACGCCGCCGTCCGCTCGCCCCGGCCCTCGGCCCCGCGGGCGCCCGCGTCGAGCACGGCCAGCGACCGCCAGGTCGGATCGGCGGTCGCCCGGCCCACCAGCCCGGAGATCGCGGCGTCCTCGATGCCCCGCCGCTGCAACCGGGCCCGCAGCGGCGCGAGGAACTCCCCGGTCGCCGCGTAGTCCCGCCAGGCCTCCGCCGGCACGGAGGCGGTGTGGCGGTAGAGGTCGGCAGCCAGCGCGGCCGCCCGCACCCAGCGCCGCCCCCGGGCCGGGTCCATGCACAGCACCCACGGACCGATCCGCCGCCAGGCCACCAGGAAGTGCAACAGCCCACCGGGCTGGGCCACCACGATCAGGGCCGGCAGCAGCCCCGCCGCCGGCTCGACCACGTGGTCGGCCGGGACCAGCAGCTGGCGCGCCTCCAGGCCCAGCCCGGCGGCCAGGTCCTGCATCGCGTCGATGGAGGTCCCGTCCACGCCGGTCCGGGCCGCGTCGCGCAACCCCTCGTAGCTGGACTCGTAGCCGTAGCCGCGCAGCAGGCAGTGCAACGACGCGGGCCCGCAGTCCATCGTCGAGGTCTGGACCACGACCGGCGGCCACCGCCGCGCTCCCGCTGTCACCCGCCTGTGCTGTCCCGCTCGCCTGCCCGGCCGGGAGCCCCCGACCGGGCCTGCGGGCTCAGCCGCCGCCCCGGATCTTGGGGCCGGCGGTCACGTTCGTCCGCGTATCCATCGGCTCACCCGCCACCCTTCAGCCGCGGGCCGGCCGTCACGTTCGTCCGCGTGTCCATCAGCTCAGCCGCCGCCCCGGATCCGGGGACCGGCGGTCACGTTCGTCCGCGTGTCCATCAGCTCACCCGTTGCTGATCCGGGGACCGGCGGTGACGTTCGTCCGCGTGTCCACCGGCTCACCCGTTCTGGAGCCGCGGGCCGGCCGTCACGTTCGTGCGTGTATCCATCTGCTCACCCGTTCCTGATCCTGGGACCGGCGGTCACGTTCGTGGTTGTATCCATCTGCTCACGACCTCCGGACCGGGGGTCCGCCCGTCACGTTCGTACGCATGTCCATCGGCTCAGTCCCTCGAGATCCGGGGACCGGCGGTCACGTTCGTGCGTGTGTCCATCGGCTCAGACCCTCCGGACCGGGGGGCCGGCCGTCACGTTCGTGCGTGTGTCCATCGGCTCACCCGTTCCTGAGCTTGGGACCGGCTGTCACGTTCGTGCGTGTGTCCATCTGCTCCGCTCCACCTCCACCTGTTCCCGCTAATGGGGCCGACCTTGCCGCACCGCGCTAACGGCTCTCTAACGCCGGGCTGATCCAGGCCCGGGCCATGGGCCACGATGATCGCCACTGGGCGTGGCGGGAGGACGAGCCTTGGCGGGCAGAGTGACGATCGGGGTGCTCGGCGCGGTACGCACCGTGTCGGCGGACGGCACAGCCGTGGCCGTGCGGGGAGCGAGGACCGCGGCGCTGCTGGCGAGGCTGGTGGCGGCCCATCCCGATCCCGCGAGCGTCGACACCCTCATCGACGACGTGTGGGACGAGACGGCCGGGGCCGCTCCCCTCCACATGGCCATCAGCCGGCTGCGGGCCCTGCTGGCGGGCGCCGGAGCCCCGGACGCCATCGACCTCGGCCCTCGCGGCTACCGGCTGGCCCTGCCCGCGGACGCGCTCGACGCCGGCCGGTTCCAGCTCGCCCTGGACGCGGCCCGGGCCGCGACCGGAGCCGGCCACCCCGCGGACGCCGCCGCCCACCTGCGCCGGGCGCTGGCGGAGTGGCGGGGCCCGGCCTACTCCGGCATCGACGCCCCCTTCGCCCACCAGGCCGCGGTGCGCCTGGAGGAGCTGCGCCTGTCGGCGTGCGAGGACCTGCTCGACCTGCGGGTGGCGGGCGGCGACCGGACGGTGGTCGAAGACCTGCGCGACCTGATCGCCGCCGAGCCGTGGCGCGAGCGGCCGGTGGCGCTGCTGGCCCGGGCGCTGTTCGCGGGTGGGCGCCAGGTCGAGGCGCTGGCCGTCCTGGCCGACCTGCGGCGGCGGCTGCGGGACGAGTACGGCCTGGACCCGTCGCCCGAGATCGCGGAAGTGGAGTGGGCGATCCTGCGGCGGCGGGGGCCGGTCGGGCTGCCGGCGCTGGTCGCGCCCGCGGAACGTGCCGCGTGGTCGGTGGTCGTCGCCGCGGTGGGAGCGGCCGTGCCCGGCGTGCCCAGCGTCGTCGACGTGGCCGGCCCCGAGGCCGCGGTCGACCACTTCGTGGCCACCCTGGCGGCCGCGCTGGCGGGCGACGGCGTGACGGTCATCGACGCCCGGGACACGGGCGAGCCGGACGTGGCGGCGCTGGGCGCGGGACAGGTGGCGGCGATCGTCACCGGCCCCGGGAGCGGGCCGGGCCCCCGTGACCTGGTCCGCCGAGCCGAGCGGTCCGACGCGGCCGTGGCCATCGTGCGGGCCCGGGGCCGGGCGCCGCGGCCGGCCGACGGATCCGGCATCGTCACCATACGGCTGGCGGAGGACGCGGCACTAGCGTGAGCGCCGGTGACGGCCCGGCACGACTACGAGCGGTTCCTGCGCGCCCGCCACCGCCCCGCGCACGGGCGCCGCACGGCGGAGCGCTGGGCCGGCTTCTTCCTGCCCCACCTGCGGCCCGGGATGCGCCTGCTCGACCTCGGCTGCGGGCCGGGCTCGATCACCGCCGGCCTGGCGACCGGCCTCGTCGCGGTGGGCGTCGACATCGCTCCGGTGGCGATCGAGTCCGTGCCGGTGGCGGCGGCCGACGCGGCGGCGCTGCCATTCCCCGATGCCTGCTTCGACGCGGTCTTCTCCAACGCGTTGTTGCAGCACGTCGCCGATCCGCCGGCCGTGCTGCGTGAGGCCCGCCGGGTGGCACGGCCGGGCGCGGTCATCGGCGTCGGCGACGCCGACTGGGGCGGCGCGCTGGTGCACCCGGCGGATCCGGCCATCGACCGGGGCCTGGCCATCCGGGCCGCGCTCCGGCCGGGCGGCCGCGAGGTCCGGGTCGGGCGCGAGCTGCGCGGCCTGCTCAGCGAGGCCGGCTTCGAGCGCGCCGAGGCGTCGGTGACCGGCAGTGCCGACGGGACCGCCGAGGCCGTCGGCCGCGTCGCCGCCCTGGAGTCGTCCTGGTTCGGCGCCCCGGAGGTGGTCGCGCACGTCGCCGAGCAGGGCCTCGCCGATCCCGACGAGATGGCCGCCATCGCCGCGGCCTGGGACCGCTGGGGCGAGCACCCGGGCGCGTTCGCCGCCCGGTTCTGGGTCACCGCCCTGGCGTGGGCTCCCGCCGGCGCGACCTAGAGCGACGCCAGGGCCAGGCCCGCGCCGGCCGCCGCCAGCCCGAGGACGGCGCTGGCCGCCGAGTTGGCGAACGCCTCGAGAGTCGAGCCCTCCTCCAGGAGCCGGACCGTCTCGTAGGCGAACGTCGAGAACGTCGTGTACGCCCCCAGGAACCCGGTGCCGAGCTCGGTGCGCACGTCCGGCCCGAGGCCGTGGTACAGCGTCAGCCCGACGAGGAACCCGAGGGCGAGCGAGCCGCTCACGTTCACGGCCAGGGTCCCGTACGGCCGGGGACTGTTGGTGCGGTACTGCACCGCCAGGTCGAGGAGGTAGCGGCAGACGGCGCCGGAAAACGCGGCGACCGCGAAGAGCAGGACGGTCACGGCCGCTCGAGCCCGCTACTCACGATGTCGACCGGCTCGCGCACCACGAGGCTGTCGCCGACGAGGTCCCGGAGCTCGGCCAGGAACGGCTCGATGTGCTCGCTCCGGTCGACGACGACCACCATCACGGGCAACGCCTCGGACAGGCTGAGGATGCGGGTCGTGTGGATGTGCCGGGAGGCGCCGTACCCCTCCAGGCCGCGGACCACGGTGGCGCCGGCCAGTCCGGCGGCGTGGGCCCGGTGGACGATCTCGGTGTACAGCGGCCGGTGCCCGTGCTGGTCGGTCTCGGTGATGAAGATGGTGAGGCGCTCGGCCGGTCCGTCCAGGGTCATGTGGTCCTCCTCGTGGACGTCGCCGGCCAGAGCCGGGCGAGCCAGATGCCCGCGTAGGTCGCCGTCAGCCCGGCGGCCAGGCTCACGGCCACGTAGGCCGCGGCCGTCGCCGCGTGCTGGTCGCGCACCAGCAGGGCCGTCTCGGTCATGAACGTCGACCAGGTCGTGTAGCCCCCGCACACGCCGGTGCACACGAACGGCCGGACGTAGCGGGTCGGCGGCCATCGCTCGATGACCAGCGTCATGACCACGCCCAGCACCAGCGCCCCGGACACGTTGATCACCAGCGTGGACCAGGGCACGTGGCCCGCCTCGGCCGGCCAGTGGGCGGAGATGCCCCAGCGGGCGAGCGCCCCGAGCGTCCCCCCGGCCCCCACGGCCACCAGGACCCTGGGCGACGGTCGCGCCGGGGATCGGCCCCCGCGCCCGGCCGCGGCCCGGCTACGCGAGGTCCGCAAGCGTGGCGAGGTCCCCGTCGAGGCTCATGGGCCCCCAGCCTCGCGCGGCCCCGTCACCGGCCGACGTACTCGGCGAGGTGCCGGCCGGTGAGCGTGGCACGGGCCGCGACGAGCTCGGCCGGCGTGCCCTCGAAGACGATCCGGCCGCCGTCGTGCCCCGCGCCGGGACCGAGGTCGATGATCCAGTCTGCATGGGCCATGACCGCCTGGTGGTGGGCGATGACGATGACGGACTTCCCCGCGTCGACCAGCCGGTCGAGCAGGCCGAGCAGCTGCTCGACGTCGGCGAGGTGCAGGCCGGTGGTCGGCTCGTCGAGGACGTAGACGTCGCCCTTCTCGGCCATGTGGATGGCCAGCTTGAGCCGCTGCCGCTCGCCACCGGACAGCGTGGGGAGCGGCTGGCCGAGGCCCAGGTAGCCGAGCCCGACGTCGGCCAGCCGGTCGAGGATGGCGTG
Organism: Acidimicrobiales bacterium; assembly: GCA_036558145.1. GTDB lineage: Bacteria > Actinomycetota > Acidimicrobiia > Acidimicrobiales > VFJN01 > ZC4RG19. The sequence goes on along the minus strand of DATBGF010000001.1, from coordinate 11,684 downwards.
CGCGGCCGGGGTGCGCGCCTCGCCGGCGCCGAAGAACTCCTCGGCCTCGGTCACCGTCATGGCGAGCACCTCGGCGATGTTGAGGCCGCCGAGCCGGTAGTCCAGCACCGCCGCCTGGTAGCGCTTGCCCTCGCAGTCCTCGCAGACCGAGGCCAGCTCGGCCATGATCCCCAGGTCCGTGTAGACGACGCCGGCGCCGTTGCACGTCGGGCAGGCGCCCTCGGAGTTGGCGCTGAACAGCGCGGGCTTCACCCCGTTGGCCTTGGCGAACGCCTTGCGGATCGGGTCGAGCAGCCCGGTGTAGGTCGCCGGGTTGCTCCGCCGCGAGCCGCGGATGGCGGTCTGGTCGATCGACACCACGCCCTCGCGGGGCGACACCGAGCCGTGGAGCAGCGAGCTCTTCCCCGATCCGGCCACGCCCGTGACCACCACCAGCACGCCGAGCGGGATGTCGACGTCGACGTCCTGCAGGTTGTGGGTGGCGGCGCCGCGCACCTCCAGCGCACCCGAGGGCGTGCGCACCTCCGGCTTGAGGCCGGCGCGGTCGTCCAGGTGCCGGCCGGTGAGCGTGCCGCTGGCCCGCAGCCCGGCGACGGTCCCCTCGAAGACCACCTCGCCCCCGAGGATGCCGGCCTGCGGGCCGAGGTCCACGACGTGGTCGCCGATCGCGATGGTCTCGGGCTTGTGCTCCACGACCAGCACGGTGTTGCCCTTGTCCCGCAGCTGGAGCAGCAGATCGTTCATCCGCTGGATGTCGTGGGGGTGCAGCCCGATCGTCGGCTCGTCGAACACGTAGGTGACGTCGGTGAGCGAGGACCCGAGGTGGCGGATCATCTTGGTGCGCTGCGACTCGCCGCCCGACAGCGTGCCGGCCGGGCGGTCCAGGCTGAGGTAGCCGAGCCCGATCTCCACGAACGAGTCGAGCGAGTGCCCCAGCGCCTCGAGCAGCGGCCCGACGGACGGCTCGTCCAGCCCCCGGACCCACTCGGCGAGGTCGCTGATCTGCATCGCGCACGCGTCGGCGATGCTGATCCCGGCGACCTTCGCCGAGCGTGCCGCCTCGCTGAGCCGGGTGCCACCGCAGTCGGGGCAGGTGGCGAAGGTGACCGCCCGCTCCACGAAGGCCCGGATGTGGGGCTGCATCGCGTCGACGTCCTTGGAGAGCATCGACTTCTGGATCCTCGGGATCAGGCCCTCGTAGGTGAGGTTGATGCCCTCGACCTTGATCTTGGTCGGCTCCTTGTGGAGCAGGTCGTGCAGCTCGCGCTTGGTGTACTTGCGGATCGGCTTGTCCGGGTCGAAGAAGCCGGAGCCCCGGAAGATCCGGCCGTACCACCCGTCCATGCTGTAGCCCGGGATCGTGAGCGCACCCTCGTTGAGCGACTTGTCCTCGTCGTAGAGCGCGGTCAGGTCGAAGTCGGTCACGTTGCCCATGCCCTCGCAGCGCGGGCACATGCCGCCGGTGCGGGTGTAGGTCGCCCGCACGGTCTTGGTCTTGGACGCGCCGCGGTCGACGGTGATCGCACCGGCCGCCCGGACCGAGGCGACGTTGAAGGAGAACGCGCTCGGCGGCCCGACGTGGGGCTGCCCGAGCCGGCTGAAGACGATCCGCAGCATGGCGTTGGCATCCGTGGCGGTGCCGACGGTGGAGCGGGGGTCGGAACCCATGCGCTGCTGGTCGACGGCGATCGCGGTCGTGAGCCCGTCCAGCACGTCGACCTCGGGCCGTGCCAGCGTCGGCATGAAGCCCTGCACGAACGCGCTGTAGGTCTCGTTGATGAGCCGCTGGGACTCGGCGGCGATGGTGCCGAACACCAGCGAGCTCTTGCCCGAGCCGGAGACTCCGGTGAACACCGTGAGCCGGCGCTTCGGCAGCTCGACGGTGACGTCCTTGAGGTTGTTGACCCGCGTGCCCTGCACCCGGATCAGGTCGTGGCTGTCGGCGGCATGTCTGGGGGTCACCTACCCGATCGTGCCACAGCCGGTCCGCCAGGATGGACGGCGTGGAGCGGCTGGAGCGGCTGGCGCAGGTGCAGCGGCTGGAGCGGGTGGTGATCCTCGGCCGGGGCGGCGCCGGCAAGTCCGTCCTGGCCCGTGAGCTGGGCGCCGCCACCGGCCTCCCCGTCGTCGAGCTGGACCAGGAGTTCTGGACCCCGGACCTGCGGCCGCTCCCGGCACCGGACTGGGCCCGGCGCCAGGCCGTCCTCGCCGCGGGCCCGCGCTGGATCATGGACGGCGACCTCGGCCCCTACGACGTGGTCGAGCCCCGCCTGCGCCGGGCCGGCACCGTCGTGGTCCTCGACCTCCCCCTGTGGCTCTGCGCCTGGCGCGCCCGACGGCGCGGCCCACAGCGCCGTGACTTCTGGTCCTGGACCGTACGGTGGCGCCGCCGGAGCCGCCCCGCCCTGCTCCGCGCGATCGCCGATGCCGCTCCCGCCGCCGACGTGGTCATCCTGCGCAGCCGCCGGGCGGTCCGCCGCTGGCTGCGCCTCGCCGGCGTCAGCTGAGCCGCCCGGACAGGTGTGACCGGCTCGGGTCAGGGCCAACCGAAGTCGTCGTCCCCGCGGCGCCGGATGAGCCAGATGTGCCCGCTGGCGGTGGTCCCCGCCATGACCATGTCGCCGTTCACGACGGTGCAGGCCGCTGACCCGAACGCTCCGACGTCGCCTCCGCCGCCGGACTTGACGCTGTGCCACCAGACACCGGGTAGCCCCAGGACGGGATCTGCCGCGTGGTCGAAGGAACCCTGCATGAAGTCGCCGCTGCCTCGTGAGGTGACGAAGGCGATGTCCTGTGATCCTGGATTGCCGCTGCCGGCGCCCGGGAAGGTTGCCGTGCCTACGCCTCCGAAGCCCTGCTGCTGGGTGATGCCCGTCCCTGTGTTCGGCCAGCCGGCTGCGTAGGTCCAGTCGTTGGTCTGGGGGTCGATCCAGTTGTAGTAGATGACGCCGTCCTCGCCCGTGAACGCGACCTGCACATGACCATCACCGAGGTCGGGCCGCTCCCACAACGACACCGCGGAGATGCTGCCGACGTCACCCGTGTAGGCGGTCTGTTTCAGGCTCTTGAACGTGTCCCAGCCGCCGGCCGAGCGCCTGACCGTGTACCAGCCGTCGCCCGTTGTGCCGCACACCCAGAGGTCGGCGCCATGAGCAGCACATCCGACGTTCCCGAAGCCGCCGACGCCGGCACTCGGCGCGACCAACTTCACGTCACCGAAGTCCTGCCAGTGCCTGTCGGCGGCGAAACGAATCGTGTGGTACAGCCTCCCGTTGCCTGTCGTCGCCACGACGTGGAGATCGTCGCCGATGGCGGCGCTCGCCACCGACCCGAAGTCCCCCGGGTTGTTGTGCGTCGCCTTGCCGACGTCCCCAAACCCGTTCGCGCCGACGATGCTGTGCTGCAGCGTTCCGTCCGCCGTCGTCCCGCACACGTGGAGGGCCCCGTTCACGTTCGTGATCGCGCACCTCCCGAACGTGTTCGGACCACCGATGGACTCCGAGTAGTCGAAGAATCCGGCCACGACCACCTCCCACCCCTGCGCCGGAGCCAATCTGGCACATCTCCGCCTGCCAGTAAACGGAGAGTGGTACGACAAGCTCAGTTCGTAGGGATGCGGTCGCTCAGGAAGGCCTTGCGGGCTCGGAGCCGGGAGCGCGATGGACGTGGGCGCGGTGGCCGTCCCGGTCGAAGATCCCGATCAGCTCGGCGGGACCGTCGATCGCGGTGAACGCGTGCGGGGTCATGGTCGCGAACTCGGCCGCCTCGCCCGTCTCGACGATGACCTCGCGCTCGCCGAGCGACAGGCGCACGCGTCCCTCGATGACGAAGAACCAGTCGTGACCGGGATGCACCCGCTGCTCGGGCTGCTTCCGGGTCGGTTCGAGCCGCATCTTGACCGCCAGCGTGGATCCGGTCGGGCGGCTCAGCATCCAGGTCGTGCGCCCGCCCGAGCGGCTCGGCGCCGGCCGGATCACCACGTCGTCGTCGCTGCGCACGTCGAGGAGGGCGTCCAGGTCGACCTGGAGCGCCGCGGCCAGGGGCAGCAGGACGTCGAGGCTGATCGTCCGCTTGCCGGTCTCGACCCGGCTGATCGTCGACGGGCTGAGGTTGGTGCGGGCCGAGAGCTCGTCGAGTGACAGCCCCAGCGTGTTGCGCAGGCTCCGCAGCCGGGTCCGCACCACGGCCTCGATCTCGTTGGGCTCGGCCATCGCGTCCCCGACCGTTCAGTTAGCATCTTGCGAATCTCGCAAGGCGGCATGCACCTTCGGCGAGGCATCGTATCGTCGAGGCATGACTGAGCACACCCCCCGTCTTGTGGAGCGGCACTGCGACGTCGCCGTCATCGGCGGATCCGCCGCCGGACTGGCTGCGGCGCTCCAGCTGGGGCGCCAGCGCCGGTCCGTGATCGTCGTCGACGCCGGCGAGCCACGCAACGCTCCCGCCGCCCACATGCACAGCTACCTCGGCCTCGAGGGCCAGGCACCGGCGGCACTGACCGGCGCGGGGCGCGAGGAGGTCCGCAGCTACGGCGGCGAGGTCCTCGACGGCCGGGTGAGCGGGGTGACCCGGGCCGGCGACGCCGGCTTCCGGGTCGAGCTCGCCGGCGGCAACGCCATCGTCGCCCGCCGGGTCCTGGCCGCGACCGGTCTCGTCGACGAGCTCCCGGACATCGAGGGGCTCGCGGAGCACTGGGGCCGCGACGTCATCCACTGCCCGTTCTGCCACGGCTACGAGGTCCGCGACCGGCGCATCGTCCAGATCGTCACCCATCCCCTGGGCCTCCACACCGCGGGACTGTTCCGCCAGCTGAGCCCCCGGCTCACCGTCGTCCTCCACGACGGCGGCGGGGTGGACGGGTCCGAGCTCGAGGCGCTGCGAGCCGCCGGCGTGGCCGTCGTGTCCGGGGAGGTGGCGCGCATCGTCGCCGGTACCGGCGGCCGGCTCGCGGCGGTCGAGCTGGGCGACGGGACGCGCATCGACGCCGACGCCGTGGCGGTCGGTCCCCGGTACCGGGTGCGGGCCGAGCCGTTCGCCCCGCTCGGCCTACGCCCCGCGGCGCATCCGAGCGGGCTGGGGGACTTCGTGGAGACGGACGAGACGGGCGCGACGGCGGTCCCCGGTCTGTACGCGGCCGGCAACGTGACCGACCCGAGCCAGCAGGTGGCGCAGGCCGCGGCCAACGGCAGCCGGGTCGGCGCCATGATCAGCTTCAGCCTCGCGGACGAGGACATCCGAGCCGCGGCCCGGCCCTCGGCCAACGCCGTCGACTGGGACCACCGCTACGGCGGCGAGCAGATGTGGAGCGGCAACCCCAACGGCACCCTGGTCAACGAGGCGGGCGAGCTCACGCCCGGCCGCGCCCTGGACGTCGGCGCCGGCGAGGGGGGCGACGCGATCTGGCTGGCCGAGCAGGGGTGGCGCGTCACGGCCAGCGACATCTCCCGCCGGGCGCTGGCCCGGGTCAGCGCCGAGGCCGGACGGCGCGGGCTGCCGGTCGAGTGCCATCACGCGGACGCCAACGCCCTCGGCGCGTACGAGACCGCCGCGTTCGACCTGGTGTCGGCGCAGTACGCGTCCATCCCCCGCACGCCGGATGGACGCGGTGTGCGCAACCTGCTGGACGCGGTCGCTCCCGGTGGCACGCTGCTCGTCGTCAGCCACGATCTCGAGCCCATGCGGGCCCCGATCGACACGCACGCCCACAGCCGGCCGTTCGACCCGGACGCCTACGTCCGGGTGGACGACTTCACCGCCGCCCTCGCCGGCTCGGCCGCGTGGGAGGTCCAGGTCCACGAGAAGCGACCCCGCCCGCCGGGGGCCGCGTCGGCCTCCCACCACGTCGACGACATCGTCCTGCGCGCCCGCCGCCGGGACGCGAGGGAACCGATCGGCGGAGGTGCGCGTCAGTAACGCTGGAGGTGCGCGTGCGGGGTGGCGACGAGTTCGACGAGATCTACCGGGCTCACCGTGACTGGCTGTTCCGTCTCGGCGTCGTGATCTGCGGCGACCGGGCCCGCAGCGAGGACGCGGTCGCCGAGGTCTTCGCCAAGGTGCTGGCCCGCTGGCAGCGCGGTGCGGTGGGCGAGCCGGCGCAGTACCTGCGGCGTGCGCTGGTCAACGAGCTGACCGGCGGGTTCCGGCGCCGGGCCATCGAACGGCGCGAGGCCGCCCGCCAGTGGGGCGACGCCCGGGGCGGTCCCGAGGTCGCGACGGAGGTCAGCGATCACCACTCCGTGCGCGACGCGCTCGCGTCGCTGCCGCTCGACCAGCGCGCCGTGGTGGCGCTGCGCTTCTACGAGGGCCTCAGCGAGGCCGAGACCGCCGCGGTGCTGGGCGTGCGGCCGGGGACCGTGAAGTCGCGGACCCACCGGGCGCTGGCTCGCCTGCGCGAGCTGCTCAGGGAGGAGAACGCCAATGCTTGAGCTCGAGGAGCGCATCGTCGACGCGTTGCGGGCGATCGGCGACGACGCCGAACCGTCGGCCGACCTCGACGGCCTGGTCCGCCGGCGGACGGCGCAGCGGGCCCGCCGGCGCCGCGTCACCCTGGCCTCGACCGCGGGCGCCGCGGCGATCGTGCTGGTGGCGGGGGCGGTGGGCCTGTGGTCCCGGAGCAGGGACGACCAGCTGTCCGTGATCGCCGACGCCCAGACTCCCACCCTGTTCCTGGTGCCGGCCCAGGTGCCCGAGGGCTTCACCCTCACCCACGCCGCCGGGGGCGACGGCTCGGATCCCGGCGACGCGACCATCCCGGACGACGGTTGGGTCGGCACCCAGCGCTGGGTGCGCATGGACGGCGCCGGCCATCCGGCCGAGGTGGTCGACGTCCAGTGGGGCAGCATCGTCGCCGTGGTGGACCCGCTCGACGGCAGCACCAGCAGCACCCCGACGACCGTGCGGGGACACGTGGGCGGGCTGTCCGAGAGCGGCGCGGTGCTGGCCTGGACCGAGGCGGACGGCGTCAGCGTCGCCGTCACCGGCACCACCGCGTATCCCGACGACCCGGCCGCCGGGCGGGCACCCCTCGATCCGGCGGTGCTGACCGGCTTCGCCGACGCCCTGGTCGCCCGGGACGGCGGCGGCTTCGACGTGGCGACACCCCCCGCGGGCTTCGAGCTGGTGGGAGAGGTGCCCGGCGGCGCCTCGACCGGCCACAACCCCCGCACGCTGGCCTACACCGGGCCCGGCGGGCGCACCGTCCTCATCGACGTGGTCGACGGCAGCGACATCCCGGCGGGGATGAACCTCGCGTGGACCGCCGCGCAGCGGGTCGAGGTGCGCGGCCACGACGCCGTGCTCTCCCCCGGGGTCATGACACCGCCCGCCCTCGCCGGCATCGCACTCGACCCCGCCACGGACCTGTTCCTGCAATGGCAGGAACCGACCGGCGAGCTGGTCACCCTGGCCGGGGTGGGCATGACCGGCACCGAGCTGGTCGACCTGGCCGGCGACCTCGTCGAGGTCGACGCGGCCACCTGGCTCGCACTCCAGCACCCGGGCGAGCCGAGCGGCGGGCCCGCGCCCACGACCACGGCCCCGGCCCCGGACAGCACTGTCGTGACCGAGCCGGCGCCGGGCGCCCAGCAGGTCAGCGGGACCTACAGCGGCACCGAGCACTACGCACCCGTCGATGGCGACTGCGGCATCCAGAGCCGACTCGACGCCCAGTTCACTCTCGCCGACGGCGCCGTCTGGTCGTACCACGCCGACTACTGCGGCCGGATCGAGGACGGCGACTGGATCAGCGTGACCGGCGACGGCGCCTTCACCCTCCCCGACGGGTCGACGTTGACCGTCCGGATGCCAGCCCAACAGGTCCCGTCGGACAGCGCCGGCGAGCCTTACGACGTCACCGTCACCGGCGGCAGCGGCACGTTCACCGATGCGTCGGGCACGTGCCAGCTCGACAACCACCTCACCGACATCGCGTTCGGCATCCAGCAGCAGGACGGCACCTTCGTCTGTGCCATCACCCCCTGATCCCGCCTCAGGCGTGGTCGCCGAGCGAGAAACCGGCAATGCTCAGTCGCAGCTCGCCCGCATGAAGTCCACGGTCACGTCACCGTTCGCGTTGGCCGTGCCGTGCTCGATGATCTTTATCCGCACGTGAGTGCCGTCAGATGCTCGACCTTCGGCGTTGATGTTGTTGGTGAAGGTCTGCGTGGGTTCGCGCGGTCCCTGGAACGAGAAGGTGGACGTGAAGTGGCCGCTGTTGAGGGCGGCTCCGGATGCCGACCTCGTCACAAACGTTCCAGTCTGAACCTCCGTGAAGTGGAATGACGTGTCGGTGAAGATCTGGTGCAGGACATCGTGGAACACGAGGTCGATCGACGTGGCGTCGCCCGCCGGGCACTCCGCCAGTGGTGGGATCGTGACAGCGACGTCCTTCTCCACCACCTTTTCGTGCGTCGGCGGCGAAGCCGCTGCGGATGTGACACCCATGGAGATCGCGGCCACAACCGCCAAGAGACCTGCGACCACGAGTCGCATTGTTGCCCGTCGGACCATGATGTTCCCCCTGTTTCACGCCGCCGTTGACGACGGCATTCACATGGTCGCGCACGGTGGTCACGAACGAAACACAACCACCACGCAGCGCGTGACTTCGACAGCGCCTCCGGCGGTCCCTGGCGGCACCTCGCGATGTCCATGTGGCGGGATCATTGTCCGGCGGGCGGTTGGCCCGTGCCCGTTGGCTCCTACGCTCGACCGGGTGCCCTCGCTCCCTTCCTCCATGCACGCGGTCGTCCTGGAGTCGGTGCCGGCGCCGCCCGAGGCGCTCGTCGTCCGCCGGCGGCCGGTCCCCCAACCCGAGCCCGGCTGGGTCCTCATCGAGGTCAAGGCCTTCGGGCTGAACCGCTCCGAGCTGAAGACCCGGCTCGGCCTCGCCGACGCCGAGGTCACGCTGCCACGCGTTCCGGGGATCGAGGCCGCCGGCGTCGTCGCGGCCTGCCCCGGCGGCGAGCTGGCCGTCGGCCAGCAGGTCGTCGCCATGATGGGCGGGATGGGCCGCCGCTTCGACGGCGGCTATGCCGAGTTCACGTGCGTGCCGGTCGCGCAGGCGATCCCCTTCCGCAGCGAGCTGCCCTGGACGACGCTGGGCGCGGTGCCCGAGATGCTGCAGACCGCGTACGGCGCGCTGACGGTCGGGCTCGACATCCAGCCCGGCCAGACGCTGCTGATCCGCGGGGGCACGTCGTCGGTCGGCCTGACCGCCGCGATCCTCGCCAAGCGCCGCGGCCTCACGGTGCTGGCCACGACCCGGTCGGAGGCCAAGGCCGGCGCGCTGCGGGAGGCGGGCGCCGACCACGTCGTGGTCGACGACGGTGTGATCGCCCCTCGCGTCCGTGAGCTGATGCCCGGCGGCGTGGACGCCACGCTCGAGCTCGTCGGCACGCCGACCCTGCACGACAGCCTGGAGGCGACGCGTGTCCACGGCGTCGTCTGCTGCGCGGGCTACCTCTCCAACGAGTGGATCGTGCCGGACTTCTACCCGAGTGGCTTCCTCCCCCGGGGCGTGCGCCTCAGCGGCTACTTCGGCGACGCGTCCGACCTGCCCCAGGCCGTCCTCCAGGACTTCCTGGACGCCGTGGCCGCCGGCGAGGGGACGGTCCCGATCGCCCGGACCTACACCATCGACCAGATCGCGACCGCGCACGACGACATGGAGCACGACCGCGTCGCGGGCAAGTTGGTGGTCTCGACCGGCCGTTGACCCACTGCCGGCGCGGCTGACTCCCCGCCCGACGCGGGGTCAGCCGGTGTACCGGGGTTCAGCGACGACCGGGTCCGCCGTGGGCGCGGCCGGTGGCGGCGTGTCGGGCCTGCCCGGCGACACGACGTCGCCTGGTGTGGTCGTCGTCGGCGACGGTGCGTCGTCCTCGTCGAAGAAGCCCTGCGGTGCCAGGACCTCCTCGGCGAGGAACTCGAAGGTGCGTTCGTAGATCTCGGCCGCATGCAGGTTGAGGCCCTCGGGATCGACCAGCGGGTGGCCGGCGCCGGGGAAGACCACCAGCTCACAGCGCGCTCCGGCGTCCGCCGCTTCCGTGCACGGTCGCTCCGCCTGCTCGAACGGGAGGACCGAATCGGCCGTTCCGTGGAAGGCGATCACCGGCGGGTCGTCGGGCCGAACCGGCCTCGGCAGCTCGTTCGTGTCCAGGTCCTGGAAGGGGATGCCGGCGTTCGACACGGCGGCTGCGATGCCCGACGGCTCCGGACGCTCAGCGCTCCCCTGGAACCAGGCCAGAGCCCACGCGAGGCTGCCCCCGGCCGACCAGCCGAGCGGGACGATGGCGTCGGGATCGATGCGGAGGTCCGTCGCGTTGTCGCGCAGCCAGGCCAGGGAAGCGAAGGCGTCGTCGTAGGCGTCGAGGGCCGCCGCTCGGCAGTCCGCTGCATCCAGCAGCTCTCCCCCGGGTGCGGGGAGGCACGCTGGGCTACGCGTCCGGTACTGGATCGACACGACGACATACCCCCGGCGGACGAAGGGCTCGGCCACCTGCAGACCGCCGCCCCAGGAGTCGGTCTTGTCACCGAGCGCGAAGAACCCGCCGTGAGCGACCAGGACGACCGGCCGCCGCTCGACCGTGTCGCCGGCCGGCTCGTAGATGTCCAGCGTCAGCGTGACCGGGTCGCCCGTGGCGCTCACGGTCTCCCGGTAGGCGACGTCGGTGGTCACATCGACGTCCGGGAAGACCTCTTCCACGTACCGACCGCCGACGGGGACATCGGCCGCGACCGCAGGCGGGGCAAGCCCGGCCACGGGGATCGCGGGCAACAACCCGAGGACCCCGACCACGGTCGCTGCCACGGCGACCGCTCGTGCCCCGCGGAAGCCGCCACGCGGGCGGCCCCGCCCCTGCCTCATACCGTCCACCCTGTCCCCCAACTGACCCATCGGCTCCGGTCGCCGAACCCAGCTTCGTCCGACCGTGGATCGCCCACATTACGCAGGAGGAGCCCACCACGCGCGGTCAACTCCCTGCCAACAACGATCGCGTGACGGTGCGCGTCGGTGACGTGATCCTGAAGGTCGACGCCGATCAGTCCCGCACGGACATCGACGCCGGAGGTCCTGTGGCGCAAGCCGCCCGCGCTCGCGCTCGCGGCCCTCCGGGAACGGCGCTAGGTCACCTCGAGGAGCGTCGAGCACACGTACCGGCCGGCCGAGCTTCGCCGCATGGTCCACGGCACGACCGGCACCCCCGCCCCCGACGACAACGGAACGCGGGTGGTCATCGACCTCACCGACAAGTCCCGTGACCGACAGGGACGGAAGCCCGTGACCGCGGTGACTCAGTCGATGGCGTTGAAGACGACGCCGCCGAGGACGGCGGGGGTCGTGAACACAGCGGCGATGGCGGTAGCGGCCACCAGAGCGACCCACAGGTGGCGAAGTCGGCTAGTCATCTCTGCTCCTCTCGGGGCGGCCGGATGCCGCCACCGCTCCTTCGGTGCCGGGGTCACCTCCGGATGGCCCGATGCAGGACGCATGAGCGGCCAGGAACATCAGGCCCGCCACGCCCGCCGCGGCCTTCACCGGGTCCAGGCGACCGAACGTGAGCGGGCAGTGGCAGCCGGTCCGCCCTGCCACCTGGTCACCTTGAGCACCACCCCGCGTACGACGAAGCGCATGGGCCTTCAGAGGCGAAGAAGAACGATCCGCTGGTCAGGGGACCGAAGCG